>JBDLTO010000343.1:0-6117 GCA_039805815.1 Bacteroidota bacterium
ACGGGTATTAAGTTCCAGATTATGATACATGATGCACCAGTTTGGGTGAAAGTTTTTTACCTGAATCCGGAAACATTCAAATCTGCTCCACTTTTCCTGCTGAGTACTGATTGTCCTGAAAATGATTATGTTTCTCAGACAATAACGCATCGCCTTTACGATGCCAATGTTGCAACCAAAGTAGCCCAGTTCATTCTTTTGGGTGTTGGTGGTGCCAAATTAATCGACGAGTTAGGTTTCAAGCCAGATGTTTATCACCTGAATGAAGCGCATGCTATTTCTGCTGCATTTTACTTGCTGAATAAAAATGGTGGAGACCTTAAAGCCTTGAAAGAGCAACTGGTATTTACCACACATACACCTGAAGAGGCCGGTAATGAAAAGCACGATATTTACCTGTGTAATAAAATGTCTTACTTCTGCGGAATGCCGTTAGAAAAAGTTCGTGAAGTTACCGGAATACACGATGATCAATTTAACCATTCGCTTGTAGCACTGCGTTTTGCCAGGCTATCTAATGCAGTGTCTGAATTGCATGGACATGTAAGCCGTAAAATGTGGAATAAACACGCAGGGGTTTGCCCGATTATTCATATCACAAACTCACAAAACTGGAGATACTGGGCAGATAAGCAATTGTATTTTGCCATGGATGAGCAAAATGATGAACGTTTTATAGACCGTAAGCGTTTCCTCAAGAAAAGAGCCTTTGATCTGGTTGCAGATCAAACGGGTAAACTCATGGATCCGGATGTTTTCACCATTGTGTGGGCAAGGCGTTTTGCCGGGTACAAAAGAGCTGATTTACTCACAAGAGACAGAGATCGGTTTGAAGCGTTGTTGAATGATTCCAAATACCCGGTTCAGATTATCTGGGCAGGTAAGCCATACCCTGTTGATTACCCTGCAATTACAGAATTCAATCACCTCGTTCACCTGAGCAAGGCTTATGATAATATGGCAGTGTGCACTGGCTATGAGTTGGGCTTGAGTAAAAGGTTGAAGCAGGCTTCGGACGCCTGGCTGAATAACCCAAGGGTTCCCCGGGAGGCATCAGGCACAAGTGGTATGACAGCAGCCATGAATGGTGCAGTAAATGTTTCTACAAATGATGGCTGGATTGTTGAATTTATTAACCATGGTAACAATGGGTTTGTAGTTCCTCCGCAGGATTATGAAAACATGCATGTTCATGATCAGGATCAGTACGACCTGGATGAAATGTATAGAATACTCAAGGAGGAGGTTCTGCCGATTTATTATGACGCACCTCATACCTGGAGGCAGATTGTTCAGAATGGTATGAAGGATGTTCGTTTCAAATTTGACTCCAACAGAATGGCAGCTGAATATTATGACTTATTGTATAATGGATGAGCAAAAGCTCATCCATTGTTTTATTTAGGTAAAAGCATTTTATAGCCTGCTTTAACCCTTCCAAGGGTAATGTCATCGAGTTTCTTTTTCAGCATCTTTCTTTTGAGCAGGGAAATGTGATCGATGAAAAGCTTTCCTTCAATGTGATCATATTCGTGTTGGATTACCCGGCCATTCAATCCTTTATAGGTTTCCTTGTGGGGTGTAAAGTTTTCGTCAACATATTCAATTTCAATGATGTTCTCCCTGGATACATCCTCTCTGAAGCCAGGTAAGCTCAAGCAACCTTCGTCGCATGACCATGTTTTACCAGATTTTGAAGTGATTTTCGCGTTGATGAAAATTT
Organism: Bacteroidota bacterium; assembly: GCA_039805815.1. Lineage (GTDB taxonomy): Bacteria > Bacteroidota > Bacteroidia > Chitinophagales > Chitinophagaceae > Pollutibacter. Next base: position 1,724 of record JBDLTO010000343.1, read on the forward strand.
TCTTAAATCCTATTTCACCTTCAAATACTGCTCTTTCTTCCTCGTCATAGTTTTCATATACCTGAGCCGTATCTATAACAAAAAGACGTATGGATTGATTAATCTGAGGAGCTGCAAGTCCCATGCCACTGGCTTTGTACATGGTCTCCCACATATTGCTGATCAATGTATTGAGCTCAGGAAAATCAGGTGTGATATCTTTGGCTACTTGTCTTAAAACAGGGTGCCCGTAAGCTGTAATAGGAAGTATCATGATGCAAAGTTAAGATACTCCTGTAATATGATTGTGGCTGCAATTTCATCTATCATCCCCTTCTTTTGTCTGTCTTTCTTTTTCATACCCATCTCTAACATAGCCCTGCTTGCCATCCGTGAAGTATGAGACTCATCAACGGGCGTAACAGGAATGTCTGGAAAAGTATTTTTGAGCCGCCTGATGCAATGCTGAATAGCGGCAGTAGAATCTGTTGGAGAGCCATCGAGATTGAAGGGCAGTCCGATTACAATTCTTTCTGTGGCTTCGCGACTAATGTATGCTTTCAGGAATTCAAAAAGGTCTTGTGTATCAACAGTAGTCAATCCTTGTGCAATAATTTTTAGTGGGTCAGTTACCGCAATGCCTGTTCTTTTTTTTCCATAATCCAATGCCAATATTCTAGCCATAATTCAATTGAGTAAGAATAAATCAAGTACAGCCGCTATTGAAAAAAAGATGCTGGCTAATCCGTTTGTTGTCATGAAAGCCATATTCACTTTACTTAGGTCATTGGGTTTTACCAGCTTATGTTGCCAGATCAACATGAGTGCGAATAATGCTGATCCAGTGAAATAGAGCCAGTGCATATCAAACAACATGCCTGAAGTGATGATGCAAACTGATGTTATGATGTGGAGTACTTTGGAGACAAGGAGTGAATAAGCAGGGCCAAGCAAGGTTGGAATCGATTTTAGTCCCTGGGTTTTATCAAACTGTTCATCTTGAAGGGCATAGATGATATCAAAACCGCTTACCCAGCAGGCAACAGCTATTGAAAGCAGGATGATACCAACATTGGCCTGTTCTGTAACTGCAATGAAAGCACCAACCGGTGCCAGTGCCAGTCCAACACCTAAAATGAGGTGGCAAAGGGGGGTAAATCTTTTGGTGTAACTGTAACCCAGGATAACGAGTAAAGCAACGGGAGAGAGGTATAGGCAGGTTGTATTGATCATACTTGCAGCTGCAGTGAACAAAACCGAATTGAGTATGGTGAACCGCAGAGCAGCGGCGGGACTAATAACTCCTCTTGGGATTTCGCGAATAGCTGTTCTTGGGTTTATTGCATCAAATTCCCGATCGAGGTACCTGTTGAATGCCATCGCTGCACTCCTTGCAAAAACCATACAAAGTAATACATAGATAAAGAGGTCGTAGTTTTTACTCAAATAGTCAACCGACGAAGTCCATACAGACTTGTCGTCTCCTTGGATATCTGAAATTTCACGAACACCTAAAAAAAATCCGGTCAAAGCGAAAGGAAGTGCAAATATGGTATGCGAGAATTTAACCAGTGAAAGGTAGTTTGTCAGCTTTTTCATGCTTTAAGTTGTTTAACCATTTCCCACAAAACAATTCCAGTGGCAACACTGATGTTGAAAGAATGTTTACTACCGAACTGTGGGATCTCAATGCACCCATCACAGGCCGCAATAGTTGATTCCTGAACACCTTCAGCTTCATTACCAAAGACAAGTGCATATTTTTGGGTTGAGCTAAACCTTGCTTTATCCAGCATGATGCTGTTATGTACCTGCTCTACTGCAAAAATGGTATAACCTTCCTCCCTTAAACTTTTGATAGCATCCAGTATGTCTGTTATGCCAAGCCAGTTAACTGTTTCCGTTGCACCCAGTGCTGATTTGTTGATATCCCTGTGTGGTGGGTGAGGTGTATACCCGCACAGCATCAGTTTTTCAATCATAAACCCATCACATGTTCTGAATACGCTACCCACATTTTGCATGCTCCGTACATTTTCCAGCAAAACAGTGATGCTGGTTTTAGGGGCTGTTTGGAATTCTTCCCTGCTCAGTCTTTGCAATTCATCCATGGCTTTTTTAAGCATGGGGCAAATATACGCCAAGGGCTTTTTCCTTCCGGAATAAAAGGTAACTTTGCAAACTTATGCAAGACGCATTTCAAAAGGTTTCTGATCAGATTAATGCATGGCGGCCAGAACAAGCCTGTCAGCTTGAAACGTTGGCCCAGGCAGGCAGTAACAGACAGTATTTTCGGATCAATTATCCTGACCAGTCTTATATACTCACATACAATCCGCTCAACATTCCGGAGAACAATGCCTTTATAGAGTTTACAAAGCATTTTTCGGGATTGGCATTACCCGTTCCAAATATCTTGCTGGAAGGCGAGGCCCGTGAATTTTATGTGCAATCAGATCTCGGTAATGTTTCGCTGTTTGATTGTATCCGTAAAGATGGTTTTTCAGATGAGGTGTTCATGCTTTTTAAGAAAACATGTGATGCACTTGCTTTGCTTCAGGTGAAGGGTGGAAAAGAACTGGATTATGGCAATTGCATTGCTACGCGTTCATTCGATAAGCAGGCTATTTACTCAGATCTCCTTTATTTTCTCTATTATTTTGTCAGGGCACTGGACTTGCCATACGATAAGAATCTGCTGATGAACGATTTTGAGTTACTCAGCAACTATCTCATGCAGGAAGAAAATCAGTTTTTCATGCATAGGGATTGTCAGAGTCGCAATGTAATGATTAAGGATGGGGAACCGTTTTTTATAGATTATCAGGGAGGCATGCAGGGTGCTTTGCAATACGATATTGCTTCTTTACTCTGGCAAGCCCGCGCACAGATGCCTTATGCATGGCGTGAAGATCTGGCTATGTATTATTTTGAGCAGGTTAACATGCAGTTAGATGGAAAGCTTGGTAAAAAAGATTTTCTGGATAATTACGATGGCTTTGTTTTGATTCGGATGCTGCAAACACTGGGTGCATATGGTTTTAGGGGATTATTTGAACGGAAACCACACTTCATTGCCAGCATTCCATTTGCCTTGAAAAACCTGAAATGGTTTCTGGAAAATAAATCACTGCCAATCAGGCTTCCTGCATTGCAAAAAGTGCTGCAGGCCATTGTATCAGACGAAATCATGAACCGGTTTGAACCGCTTTTTGCCAATGAAAATACTAAACTGACTGTCCAGGTAAACAGTTTCTCTTACCGCAAGGGAATTCCCGAAGACAGGTTTGGTAATGGCGGAGGCTATGTTTTTGATTGCAGGGGAATCCTCAATCCCGGAAGAATTGAAGCATATAAAACACAAACCGGAAGAGATAAGCCCGTTCAGGAATTCTTGCTACAAAAGACCCAGATGCCTGCTTTTTTACAGCATGTTTTCGGTATTGTTGATATTTCGGTTTCTGATTACCTGAAAAGGGATTTCGAGGGACTAACCATCAGCTTTGGGTGCACTGGCGGACAGCATCGGAGTGTATTTGCAGCAGACAGACTTGCTGCCCATCTGGAAGAAAAATTCAAAGTCAAAGCAGTTGTTACCCATATTGAACAGGAAGCCAAAGGCTGGGTCAATGAGCGCTACTGAATAACAGACAACTTCAATTGCATGAAAAAAGCCATGATTTTTGCTGCCGGGTTGGGTACAAGGTTGAAGCCATTCACCGATCATCATCCCAAAGCGCTGGCACAGGTAAATGGCAAAACCCTGCTGGAGCGGAATGTTCGATTTCTTTATCAGGCAGGTATCAGAGAAATTGTGATCAATACCCATCATTTTGCAGTTCAGGTGGAAGCCGCAGTTGCTTTGATTGCAATGCCCGAACTGACAATTCATTTATCGCATGAAAAAGACGGTCCATTGGAGACCGGCGGAGGACTGGCTTATGCAAGGGGTTTTTTAATGGATGATACAGCTCCATTTGTTGTGATGAATGTAGACATTTTAACAGATATTTTTCTGCCGAAAATGATGCACTACCATCTTACCCACCGTCCATTGGCTACATTGGCGGTTACGGACAGGGACAGTTCACGTAAATTGCTTTTCGATAAGCATATGCAACTCGCAGGATGGCAGCATATCAATGCAGGGTTGTTTAGATGGGCCAAAAATGAAGTAGAAAATACGCAAGCTTTTGCCTTTTCGGGCATCCATATAATTGATCCTGCAATTTTTAACATGATGCCATTGTCAGGTAAATTTTCAATTACGGATTTATACCTTACACTGGCCAGTGAACATAAAATTTTAGGTTACAATCATTCCGGTGACATTGTGTTGGACGTAGGGAAGCCTGAATCATTGGAGAAGGCTGCTTTGCTTTTCGCTTAAATTTCATAAATTTCAAAAAAAATAT
>JBDLTO010000344.1:0-5130 GCA_039805815.1 Bacteroidota bacterium
GAAGCGATAGCTCTTTTCTCGGATTTTTCACCATAAGAGAGCTGTAGGGCGGTATAACCGTCGCTGTCCTTTGACTTGACCTGTGTCACAACACATGGACCAGCTTCGATGACGGTGCAGGAGGTCTGCTTCCCGTCGGGACCGAAGATGCTGGTCATCCCGATTTTTTTACCGATAATTCCTTTCATGGTTCAAATTTTATACCCTTTTCGGTTAAATGGACAATGGGGAAAACCCCCACTTCAATCCCAGTTTGCTATCGACCTTTTCCGTTTTCCCGAATCGCCAGGATGGAAGTACCGACAGTAAACAAACCTCGAAGGGCTTGTTTATATTTAAACTCTCCTAAGAGAGAGAAAATCTAAATTCAGCGCTCCTTTTTCTCATGCCAACGGCAATCAATTGGGAGATGAAAACTAAAGAACTTCGCACTGCATGAACAGTGCACTTTAAAAGCGATCAGGCTTTTATCTCAACATCAACACCACTTGGCAAATCAAGCTTACTTAGAGCGTCAACTGTACGTGATGAAGAAGTATAAATATCAAGCAAACGCTTGTGAGTTGACAACTGAAACTGCTCACGGCTCTTCTTATTAACGTGAGGGGATTTCAATACAGTGAATATCCGCTTCTGTGTAGGAAGAGGAATTGGGCCAGTTATAACGGCTCCTGTACTGCGAACGGTCTTAACAATCTTCTCAGCAGATTTGTCAACCAGATTGTGGTCGTATGACTGCAATTTTATCCTGATTCTTTGTGACATAATTTGTTTCCCATTTTTTAAACGGGGATGCAAAAGTAAGGAATAGTTTCATACTTACAAAAGAAATCTAATGAAATTTGAAACAAACCTAAAAAAATATAAAAAAAAGGCCCCAGAAATTCATCTGGGGCCACTACTCATAAAAAATAGAGTATTATTCTTTTGACTTACCTTTTACCCGTGCAATTACTTCCTCAGCAATATTGTTTGGAGCTGGGTTGTAATGTGAGAACTCCATCGTTGATGATGCCCTACCGGATGAAAGTGAACGGAGCTGTGTAACATAACCAAACATTTCGCTCAGTGGCACTTTGGCCTTGATTACCTGAGCTCCTGCGCGGCTGTCCATTCCCTCCAGCATTCCCCTTCTCCTGTTAAGGTCTCCCGTAACATCACCCATATATTGCTCCGGTGTAATTACTTCAACACGCATGATAGGCTCAAGCAATACTGGTTTAGCCTTGCGACCTGCCTCACGGAAACCTGACTTAGCACACAATTCGAAAGACATGGAGTCGGAGTCTACCTGGTGGAAACTTCCGTCAAAAACACGAATCTTCATGTGTTCAACAGGATAGTTTGCCAAAATGCCAGAAGTCATAGACTGCTCAAATCCTTTCTGGATTGCAGGTACAAATTCACGTGGAATAGAACCTCCAAAAATGTCATTGACAAACTGCATTTGTTTTCCTGGATTCTCTTTCAGCCATTCTTCATCAGCAGGACCCATTTCAAAAACTATATCAGCAAACTTACCACGTCCACCGGTTTGCTTTTTCAAGGTTTCACGGTGTTCAATAGTTGACTGGAATGCTTCCTTATAAGCAACCTGTGGAGCTCCCTGATTTACTTCAACTTTAAATTCACGGCGCATCCTGTCAACAATAATCTCCAGATGCAACTCACCCATTCCACTCAGAATTGTTTGTCCGGTTTCCTCATCAGTTTTTACACGAAGGGTCGGATCTTCCTCAACCAGCTTGGCAATAGCCATACCCATCCTATCAACATCAGCTTGTGCTTTTGGCTCCACTGCCACAGAAATCACCGGCTCAGGAATAAACATATTCTCAAGAACTATCGGATGATCTTCATCACAAAGGGTATCACCGGTTTTGATTTCCTTGAATCCTACTGCAGCTCCAATATCTCCAGCTTCAATGAAATCAATCGGATTCTGTTTGTTTGCAAACATCTTCATGATACGGCTGATACGCTCTTTCTTACCGCTTCTTACATTCAGTACATAAGAACCTGCATCAAGGTGACCAGAATAAACCCTGAAGAATGCTAGACGACCCACAAAAGGATCAGTCATAATCTTGAATGCAAGTGCTGCAAATGGTTCAGATGCTTCAGGCTTACGGACTACTGTTTCACCATTGTCTGGGTTGATACCTTCTACAGCATCAATATCTACAGGAGCCGGGAGGTAACGACAAACTGCATCAAGAGCCGTCTGAACACCTTTGTTTTTAAAGGAAGAACCACACATCATGGGAACAATGCTCAGATCTATACATGCCTTACGTATTGCCTCGTGTACTTCATCCTCAGAAATACTGCTTGGGTCATCAAAAAACTTCTCGAGTAATTTATCATCATACTCAGCAACCGCCTCAATCAGATTCTGCCTCCACTCATTCGCTTCTTCAACCATATCTTCAGGAACAGGAATCTCATCAAAAGTCATTCCCTCTGTTTCCATGTGCCAAATGATTCCTTTCATCTTGATGAGGTCAACCACACCCTTGAAATTATCTTCTGCTCCTATCGGCAACTGCAAAGGAACTGCTTTTGCACCAAGCATTTCTTTTACCTGACGGACAACCATCAGGAAGTCTGCACCGCTGCGGTCCATTTTGTTTACGAATCCGATACGAGGAACCTTGTAGCGGTTAGCCTGACGCCATACAGTCTCAGACTGGGGCTCAACGCCATCAACTGCTGAGAAAAGTGCGATCAGCCCATCAAGCACACGCATAGAACGCTCCACTTCCACGGTGAAATCCACGTGACCTGGAGTATCAATGATATTGAAGTAATATTTTTTGGTATCAGGAGTTGCCTTACCCAAAACGGTAGGGAAGTTCCACTGACAGCTTACAGCAGCTGAAGTAATGGTGATACCACGCTCTTTTTCCTGCTCCATCCAGTCAGTTGTTGCTGCACCATCGTGCACCTCACCGATCTTGTGAATCATTCCTGTATAGCGCAGGATACGCTCAGTTGTAGTGGTTTTACCAGCATCAATGTGTGCGGCAATACCGAAGTTGCGTTGAAATTTTAAGTCTGCCATGACTATTCTTATTGTTTAAAATGTTTTGTTATGGTCACAATTGGGGGAACTTAAAAGACCCCAAACTTTTGCGGGTGCAAAGTTAGTGAAAGGCAAGGAGAATAGGAAATAAAAAAGGGGCTGCAGCATTGCAGCCCCTTTGAAATATTGTAAAGCACTTAGACACGGAAGTGTGCAAAAGCCTTGTTAGCTTCAGCCATACGATGAGTGTCTTCTTTCTTTTTGTATGCTCCACCTTCACCCTTGCTCGCAGCAACGATTTCATTGGCCAATTTATCTGCCATGCTGCGTCCGTTGCGCTCACGTGAAAAACGCACCAGCCATTTGATGCTGAGAGAGATTTTCCTGTCAGGCCTCACCTCAGATGGAATCTGAAAAGTTGCACCACCAATACGACGACTCCTAACTTCTACAGCAGGTGTTACATTGGACAATGCTTTTCTCCAAACTTCATATCCGTCCTCACTGGTCATCTTTGAAACCTTGTCAAGTGCGTCATAAAAAATAGTCAATGCCGCATCTTTCTTGCCTTGCCACATTACGTTGTTGATGAAACGTGTAACGAGTGTATCGTTAAACTTTGGATCTGGCGCAAGGGGTAGTTTTTTTGCTCTGGACTTCCTCATCTATTTAGATTTCGATGTTTTGAATTTATTTTTTAGCCTTTTCACGCTTTGTTCCGTACTTGGAGCGGCTCTTCTTCCTGTCCTTCACACCTGCAGTATCCAGACTACCCCTAACGATGTGATAACGCACACCTGGCAAGTCTTTCACACGACCACCCCTGATCAATACGATGGAGTGCTCCTGCAAATTATGACCTTCACCCGGTATATAAGCAATCACCTCTACCTTGTTGGTCAGACGCACTTTTGCGACCTTCCTCAGGGCTGAGTTTGGCTTTTTAGGTGTTGTAGTATAAACGCGTGTGCAAACACCGCGACGCTGTGGACATGCATCAAGTGCCCTTGATTTGCTCTTGGCCTTGATAATCTCCCTTCCTTTTCTTACGAGCTGTTGAATTGTAGGCATTATACCCTATTTTTTTAACGGGACGGCAAAGGTATGGTTTAATTTTCAAAATCCAAACGCCTGACCCAAATTTTTATAATTACTTGCAATTTATGAGGCTACAGGCACCATCCAGCCGCGTAAATCAGCTGTTTTGCCATCTCTTATTTCAGTTAGAATCTGCTTTAACCTGTCTGCAACAGGGGCATTTTCCGGATTAAATGTCATCACTTGTTCCCTGTTACGCAACTCCGCTATTTTGGCAATTGTTGCTGCAGTTCCTGCACCAAAAGCTTCAGTAAGCCTGCCTGCATTGTACATCTCAGACAGCTCATCAACAGCAATTTCGCGTTCTTCTACACCAATCCCAAGGTCACCCGCAACCTTTATTACACTATCTCTGGTAACACCTTCCAGGATGGTGCCGCTATCTAGTCCGGGCGTAATCAACTTGCCATCCAGTACAAAAAAAACATTCATTGTGCCGCACTCCTGTACATACCGGTGTTCATTCGCGTCTGTCCACAATATCTGATCGTACCCACGGGCACGTGCTACAGCTGCGGGATGAAGAGACGCTGCATAATTTCCTGCTGTCTTGGCATAACCTACACCCCCTGGCGCTGCCCTAACAAAATGTTCTTCAACATATATCCGCATGGGGGCGGCATAATAAGGACCAACCGGACTCAGGATGATCATGAATTTATAGGTTGAAGAAGGGGAAACTCCTATCACCTCATCGGTTGCAAACATAAAGGGGCGGATGTAGAGGGCATGGTCATAATCCTGCGGGATCCAGCTCTCGTCTTCCTGAATGAGTTTCTTCATGCCACCCAGAAAAATCTCTTCGGGCACTTCGGGCATCTCCATTCTCCTGGCTGAACGGTTAAACCGTGTGAAGTTGTCTTGCGGCCTGAATACAGCAGCTGTTCCATCAGCCAGCCTGTACCCCTTGATTCCCTCAAAAATGGCCTGTCCGTAGTGTAATGTAGCCATGGAAGGATCAAAACAAATTGGTCCGTAAGGAACAATTTCCGGTAAACCCCAGGCAC
>JBDLTO010000345.1:0-6205 GCA_039805815.1 Bacteroidota bacterium
ATCCGTATTAAACATGCATGCAAACTGTTATCAGAATTGAGATTGAGTATATCACAAATCATCAGCGATTGCGGTTTCATTAACTATGCCAATTTTTTTCGCTACTTCAAGCAGCTAACAGGAAAAACCCCTGCTGAATACCAGAAGCTAAGCCAGGAAGCCTCTTTTACGGATAAATAATCGGATTCATTGGAGTATCTATTACCTTACCAATGACTGCACCAGGACACCATGCATCCCAATCAGCCTGTTGATTGCTGTTATCAGGTTGCTTGAGGGTCATGTTATTGTCCATGTATATCATGGTCATTACTTTTCTCATATTCGTCGTGGTGTTCGGACCCGCACGATGATAGGTCCATCCAGTATGAAAACTCACTTCACCCAACGCATACGGTTCAATCACATGCGGAAAGCCGGTTTCCTTGAGTAAAGTGGCAATGAATTGTTGACTTTCATCACTGATTTCTTTGTCGCGGCCATCGGTCAGTGAGGAACTTCCTGCACTGAATTCTAGCGCACCCATTTCCAATGGAGTATCCTGCAGCGGAATCCATGCTGTAACCGTCCGGTCTGTGGCCAATGGCCAATAATACTGGTCTGCATGCCAAGGTGTATGTCCACCACCCGGCTCTTTGAAAAGTGCCTGGTCATGGTATAAACGCACCCCGGAAACTTCCAGTAATTGTGCTGCAATGCCAGCTAGGCGCTTGCTGAATACAAAGGACTTAACTGATTCAGCATTACACCAAATATTCATAATTTGAAGAAATGCCTTACCATAGGTATCCCTGTCTTCCATTGCAAGATGCTGTTTGTTTAACCGATTAACCTCCGCTGTAACTGCTTCCTCCATACTGGAAATAACTTCATCCGAAAATACTTCCTTGATTTTGATGAATCCGTTCTGACGAAAGAAGGCAACCTGATCTTCAGTTACCTGAAAGGGACTGTTCAACGCTTGTTGAATGGTCTGGGATATTTTTTTCATACATTAATATTTTTTATATTAAATAAATATATAATAAATAAATAACATAATTAAAGCAACAATTAACCACAAAATCAAAATTGTTTTTGAAAAAACCTCTTTGTCCGTTACCTGAATTGTATCTGCAGGTGCTGATTCAGATTGGATTTCATTTTTCAGGGGCGTTAGCCATGAAATGATAAACATAAATATGACAAGACCTGCCATCATATAAAAACATAAAAGCATAAAATGAGGCCAGCTATGGTCATTGGGGAAATTGGTGAGCTGGCAAAACCCTATTATCAAACAAGCGGCTGTGCCAACATATAAGGTAAACTCTGCAGCTCTTGGTGTTGCCCTTTTCCACAACAATCCGATAATAAAAACTGTTGCAACAGGTGGTGCCAGATAGGTACATAGAGATTGTCCGAGTTCAAACAATCCTTTATCTGATTGTGAAAAAAAGATGGCAATAAAAACAGACAAGATGCCTGCAATCCATGATGCCTGCTTTCCAACTTCTGCTACCTTTTCAGGACTTGCTTGTCGATTGATTTTTTTTGCATAAAAATCAATTGCGAAAACCGTACTGAATGCACTTATTCCCGTTGCCACATCATTAATCACTGAGACCAATAAGGTTGCCAGTGCCAATCCAATCAGTCCAACAGGCAATAATCCGGTAACCATGCTAACATATGCATGATCAGGCCTCTCTAAAGGTTGGAGTTTGCCTTGATTCACCAATACCAAACATAAAATTCCGGGCAGTATGAAGATGAATGGCATGATAATTTTCAAAACCGCCACTAGCCAGGCCCCCATTTGACCATGCCTGATGCTTTTTGCTGCCAATGTTCGCTGAACAATCGATTGTTCAGTGCACCAAAACCATATACCTATAACAGGATATCCCAACACAATGGCATGCCAGGGATATTCCTTATCATCCATGGGTTTAAAAATAGTCCAATAACTTTCAGGTACTCCATTAACTACTGCTTCAAGACTTCCTATTCTATAAAAAGCAATTCCTACTATTGAAAAAGAAATAAGCAAGAGTATTATGGATTGGATCATTCCCGTATGAACAATCGAAGTCAATCCACCCGCATAGGAATAGGAAAGTGCTACCACAACAATAAAAAAAGCTGATAAATACACCGGAATACCTGTCAGTTGGTGAATTACCAACCCGCCAATGCACAACATGAAACTTGCCCAGGTAACTAAAGAGCTGAACATCGAGAAGTAAGTAAAAAATCCATGCGAACGCTTGCCAAACCTTTTCATTAGGAATTCGGGCATAGTAGAAATCCTGTTGCGCAAATAATGGGGAATAAAAAGAAAGGAAAGCAAGAATAAAAAGATCCATGCCATCCACTCAAAATTGGCCAAAACCATACCACTTGTAAACGCAGCACCAAAGTAGGCTACAAGCATGGATGGGCTTACATTAGTACTAAAAATGGATAGTCCAACTTTATACCAGGGTAAAGACCGTCCTGAGAGAAAAAGGTCGTCAGTGGAATTGGAAACTGCATATGTCGTTTTCCGTTTTATCCTTATACCAGCGTATACCAGGAAAACCACATAGCCCACCATAACTGCATTGTCTAGGAAGGAAAGGTTTTTAAGAAACATGATTTACAAATTGATAAGTTGACCTCCTGAATAATCGGAGAGCTTTTCAGGAAGTGGATACAATCCATGACCATGCAAACAAGGAGCTTGGATTTTCCCTTTACTGAAACGTACTGGCGAGGCAATGATATCATTGGTGGCAAGTCTTGAAAATTCAGTTCTATTCACCTGAGAGAAAGCCATAGCCAGATGTGCATTGATTTCAAAGATGGAATTTCCAAGGTAAACGGGTATTGATGACTGCTCTGCCAATGCAATGCACTTTAGCGCATGATCAATGTCTTTGCCGGTTCGGATACCTTGCAGACCACCAAACTCGACCAGCCTCCTGAGGTCATCAAACTGGTTGATGTAATCATGCCCGATGATTGGAATCGGACTCCGCTTGGTGAGTTGAGCAAAACCATTTAAATCATCTCTTCTGAGTGGATCTTCGAGGTATTCTAAATGAATACCATTGTTAATGTACAACTCAATTCGCTTTAAAGCAGTCTGCCAATCCCATGCCTCATTGCCATCGGCTGTCAACTTAATTGACTCCCCTGCATAAGACTGAATAAGTTTCAGTCTGCGAATATCACGCTCAGGATCATCTGCACCAATTTTGACTTTAATGATTCCAAAACCATCTAGAATGAATTGTTGAACAAGATCCAAAACCTCTTTATCCGAAAGGGGAAAATCAAGAATACTACCATAAGCAAGCGCTTCTGTAATTGTAGATTCGGGATTAAGCAATCTATGCAAGGGAACTTCCTTTTCCTGCGCCATCAAATCCCATAAAGCCAGCCTCGTAGCCGCATCAAGATGCTGGTGCCCTGAGCTGTAATTCAAACGTTCATGCTCGAGTGCCAATGGATGTTTATACTGTAACTTTTTCCACCACGTTGCTTCAAAATCTGCTTCCAATACTGCAGTATCCGGAAGTTCATGTACATACCAGGCCTCATGCTTGAATTTTCCCTGCCATGCAGATTCCGCATAACCCCAACCTGCATGTCCGTGATTAGATTTCAGAACTACTGCCGTCACATTTATAGTGTCATAACTGCAATTGTTATCGCCAACCATTCGGCCCAGTGGTAGGGTTAATTTATGAACTTCGAAATCTTCAATACGAAACATTTGAAATCTTGATTTTACTATTTTAAATATTCACCATCAAGATAATGATGAATGAGTTGCATTTCTACCCACTTTTGACTGGTGTCTACACCCGGCAATGCACGCTGGAAGCCTGACATTAACTTCCCCCATAGCAACACATTTTTATCCGCAGCCACATATAGAGAATCCATCTTTTTTAAGTCAGTATTTTCGGGGATCCTGACCATCATAGTCAACCTGTTACCAAACCGGTAGATACGGATTTCCTCAATACCACTGGCTTGATTTGCCTTCCTGATTGAAGGCCAAATACCCTCTTTACTGTGCAACGAATCATACATCCGTATGATGTTTTCATCATTGACAAGTTCAGTTGTCATCACCATCCATCTGAATTGCTTCTGGTAACTTTCTCTTTCAGTGCAAGAAAAAAGTACAATAAACAAACAGCTGAGCATCCATCTTTTATTGGAATAAACTAAAGCAAAAGAGGATTTGTTAATGTGCATTTTGGTCAGGGTTATCAGTTGCAAATAAAAACCAAATATGGAATGTTGTAACCAACGGCACAAGCATTTCAATGTACTTTTTTGTCTATTCACTTCAGGCTTTGAATGGATTATTTTCTCCAAGTAATTTCAAAGCTTCAATGCGTTCTGCTGGTGCTTCCAGCCAGTGAATGCTGTCTTCCCATTCTGCCATGGTTGAAGCCCCCAGCACCATGCAATTAACAAAACTGCTTAAATGAACATAGTTCAATGCTAATCCTGTCAAACTCAATTGTCGCTCCTCACAATGCTTCCGCCAACGCTTTGCAACTGCCAAGTCATCAGCTGGAATCCAGGAGGGCTCTAACTTTTGATATGAATCAAATTTGCTTCCGAGCAAGCCCATGTAAAGCGGACTCGCCTGCCAGATTTTCACTGCAGCTTTATCCAAATCAATGAATTCTTCATGAGCTGCAGATTGTCGGATTAAGTTGTAACGGTTATAGCCCATAAAATAATCAAATACACCTGAGGTGGCCATACCCCGGAAAGCAGCGCCATAATTTCCTCCAATTCCTAAAGCGCGAATACATCCACGCTGTTTTAATTCCAGCATGGTATCGATGGCAACTTTAATATCCTCGAGTGGCATACAACCTGGATCGTGTAAAAAAACAATATCCAGACAATCCATGTTAAAAAGTTTTCTACTGTTATCGATCGACTCATGTATATAAGCGGGACTATAATCGAATGCTAAAGCATCTGGATGATCTGCCTGTCGTTTTCCAACCTTTGTACTTACAATAGGAGGTGCTCCTTTCCATGACTTCAGAGCTTTTGATACAAGGGTTTCTGCTGCTGCATAAGCAGGTGCTGTGTCAGTGTAATAAATACCATATTCCCAGGACCGATGTAAGACTTTAATAGATTCACTGAGGTTTACAGGACCCCAAATGCCGGCAAGACCTGCCGTTCCCAACACAAGCTTTTCTTTAGTGGTATTATCTATATTCATGCTTCATCTATAACCAAGCTCCAATTTAATCTGGGGTTTTTTTACCAAAAAGGCAGCCTTTCCGGCAGCACTTACCGAAGTATTCCAGCAATAAAGATTTTTCAAATGCTTGAGGGAATCCAATTGCAGCAGTCCTGCATCTGTAATTAATGTGCCCACAAGGTTGAGGTATTCAAGCTGTTCCAACTTTGTCAATTGTCTAATGGCCGCATCATTCAATCGTGTATTTCTCAAATCAAGCCTCTTCAACTGTTTCAAAAGGGTTAGACTACTGACCTGCTCTGATGTTAGTGAAAGTCCCGCCAAGCTGAGGCTGTAGATATGAGGAGCCAATGTTGTTAATTGCTGCAAGGTTGACTCATTAATGGTGTTCATTTTGACTGTAGTAATTTCAAGCCAGCCACTTCCACCCGATACGGGCCTTATCGTAAAACCAGCATTAATCAATGCTATAAGTTTCAATGAATCGGGAAGTGGTAGCACGGGAAGCTTTGACACGATGGCAGAATCCTTTGCTGAAAGCTGTATCATTTGGTTAACGGTGTCAAGAGACGCCACTTCACGGATGGTTACAATAGGGTCAGCTCCATGAGCAATCCACCAATGCAGTAAGGCAATTTCTTTTTCCGAAAGCTGTTGCTTTCCTTTAGGAGGCATATGCTTATCATCGTCTTCTGTAAGCATAATCCGGGAAATCATTTCACTTGATGCCGGATCTCCGGGTTGGATTATTTTACCATTTTTTCCTCCTTTCAACAATAAACTAAAATCATCCATCCTTAACCCGCCTTTTTGTTTTCCAGCCTTATGGCAATTTTCACATTTTGACGCAAGAAGCGGTTGTACAAGTCCCTCATAAACTGTAAGTGTTGAAGTATCAGACAATACAAGTATTACCTTCACCTGCTTTTCAGCTTCCTCCTGTTCAGACCACAGGAAATCAGGACCGTGTGTAAGGCTTCCTCCTGCGTGGCC
>JBDLTO010000346.1:0-8269 GCA_039805815.1 Bacteroidota bacterium
ATCGACTCTGTTCTACAGCCTTTTAAAGTCTATGGTGCCAATCCGATTCCACGTTTCAACATGGTCGCAACAGCGGAAGAGTTGTGCAGCAATGACTCTATCTTCATTGAGAACCATTCTACCATTGACTTTGACAACGTAGCAAGGCTGATTATCAAATGGAATGCAACAGACAGCCTGGTGGATGAAAATCCGGCTATAGGTAAGCGGTATGGGTTTCGGTATGCAGACTTCTTGTGGCCCCTGCAAACACAACAGATCATCTCGTTACGTGCCTTTTCTGGCACAGACCTGTCTTGCAGCAAGTTAACAGACTCCTCCATCATCATCCATGCGAGTCCGGAAGTATTCTTCGATTCCCTACCTTCCATGTGCCTCCTCGATATCCCCAGGCAGATTACAGAAGCAAGTGCCAACCCCATTGTACCCGGAACCTTCACTTTCAGTGGAACAGGTGTGAGTCCGGACGGACTGCTTAAACCAATCTTAGCGGGTGCAGGCACTTTTCCAATCACCTCATTTTATGTTTCAGCCTCCAGTGCCTGTGCAGATTCTGCATCACGCCTGGTTACAATATGGCCCATGCCAGTGGCAGATGCCGGTCCGGACCTCCGCATCAAAGACGATGAAACCCAGCCACTTTTAGCAAAGGCATCTGGCAATGAAATACTGGTGTTGTGGTCGCCAGGAACATTCCTGCACAAAACAGACACTATCAGACCATTCGTCATCAACCCACAGGAAACAACTGAGTATACCCTTTCTGTAACTGGCAAAGGCGGTTGCATCACCCAAGACAGGATGACGGTCACTGCCATCAACCGCATGCTGGCACCGAATACTTTCACACCCAACGGAGATGGCATCAACGACAGTTGGGTAATCAAAAATGCCGAACAATACCCTGAATGTGTGGTGGAAATATATACGGCGAGCGGACAAAAAATATTCAGGTCAGCAGGATACGGACAGGCATGGGATGGTACACACAGAGGTAACCCCCTTCCTTCAGGAACTTACTATTACACCATTGAGCCCCGCAATGGCCGGAAAAGATTTGCTGGTTATATAACATTACTGCGATGACAATGAAACGTTTACTGTTTGTTGGATTATTGATTTGCCTTACATCCTTACTCAAGGCACAATCAGATACTGCATTCTGGTTTGCGGCGCCAGATTTGAATGGCAATATAGCCAGTGGACCCAATGCAGACAGACCCATTTTTCTCAGGATCTCGGCGTCAACAGCTGATGCCAACATCATCATCTCCCAACCTGCCAACCCAAACTTTATACCCATCACCAGAACAATTGCTGCCAATACCTCCCAATCGATCGACCTTACAGCTTTTATTGATTTGATTGAACATGGTACTGTGAATGGTGTATTGTCTAATGGACTACTTATCCGGAGCACAGCAGCGGTTTCTTGTTATTACGATATCGTTAATGGGCGGAACGGTGACATCTTTGCCCTGAAGGGAAGAAATGCACTTGGGAAAAAATTCACCGTTCCTTTTCAGATGGAGTTCAACAACAGAACCAATGCTACCGAGGCCACTACCAATACCAACGACTTTGTCATCGTGGCTACTGAAGACAATACCCTCGTCACCATTCTCTCCAAAAATGACCTGGTTGGACATGCAGCCGGCAGCAGTCACCAGATTAATCTCAACCGTGGACAAACCTACATGTGCCGAGCCGCGACCAACCTTCCGTTCAACAGACCCGGAGGCACTATTGTAACTGCAACCAAACCCATATCAATTTCAGTTAAAGAAGACCTGCTGCAGTATCCCGGTGCAGGTTGTGCTGATTCTGCAGGCGACCAGCTGATTTCAGATGAGCTGGCGGGCAATGAATTCATTGTGGTAAAAGGCAGGTTCAGCAATAACAATCCTGACTATTTCTACATCTTTGCCACCGAAAACGGCACCAGCGTTCGCATCAATGGCGCTATTGTTGCCAATATCAATGCAGGACAGTTCTATCCCTGGAGGCTGACCGATGAATCTTGTTTCGTTGAATCAAGCCTGCCTGTACAACTCTACCATATCTCTGGTTTCGGTTGTGAGGTAGGAGCTGCGGTGATCCCCAGCATCAAATGCACCGGATCGACCCGGGTGAATGTTACCAGGGCTTCGGGCACTGAAGAGTTTTACCTGAATGTGTTGGCACCCAAAGAAATCATCAATGACTTTCTCGTTAACAACAATGCTACTGAATTGCCCGCATCACTTTTTATTCCAGTGGTAGGTAATCCGCAATGGATGCAGGCCAGAACCAGCATCAGTGCTACATTTGCCGGCACCGGCGCCAACATCACCATCACCAACAGCGCTGGAAAATTCCATGCGGGCATCCTCCAGGGGGGGACCAGCAGCACCACCCGCTATGGCTATTTTTCTGATTTCAGTGTGAATGCTGTTCAACTCACAGATCCCGCAGACCCGCTGTCTGATTTCAATGGTAGCAGGATTGTCTGCAACAACGGCACCCTGAAAATCAAGGCAGTCAATCGGGAGGCCAGCACTTTTACCTGGACAGGCCCTAACGGTTTCACCAGCTCGGGCAGTGAATTGGCCATCAGTCCCTTCCGCCTGGCAGACACCGGTAAATACACCGTATCCACCTCAGGTACTGGTTGTGGCAATGCCCTGGATTCAATCAGGTTATTAATTGATAAACCCACTGCTGCATTTGACTACACTACCAATGGTTGCAGTGAAGACCCGATAAGCTTTACCACCCCTGCAAATGCCGGCGTCAGATGGGTATGGGATTTTGGCAACGGACAAACACAAGACAATACCACACCATTGGTGTCTCCGCTGTCCATCAACCTGGCTGGAGAAATCCCCGTCAAACTGAAAGTGGCTTCCCCAAGGGGTTGTTTCTCAGACGATACTATTCGGCTATTGAAATTATCTACTACGCCCAAAGCCATTTACAGTGCTTCCGCCGTCACCTGCGTCAACGATCTGATCAGCTTCACCGATGCATCAACAATTGAAACTGGTACCATCAAAAAATGGCGCTGGAACCTGGATGACGGACAGGGCTTTGCTGAACAAATAACCAATGCAGAACAAACAAAACGATATGATGCGTATGGAGATAAAAATGTACGCCTGGTGGTAGAATCGGAAACGGGTTGCATCAGTGACACTTTCAGATTGGCCAATTTTACGGTACATCCCATTCCTGTGGCAGGCTTCATCAATCCGGAGGTATGCCAGAACGACAAGATTTCACAGTTCAAGGATACTACGCGGAGTGCTGACGGATTCACGGCCTTTACCTACCAGTGGAACTTCAATGCAGGAACCAATCCCGTTCCAATAGCTCCAACTGTTACTCCCCCCAATACCACTGCAAAAGACCCCTCCTTGCAATTCAACCAGGCAGGCAACTACACCATCCGGCTGATTGTCAATGCCCGGGGTTGTATAGATACCCTTGATCAGGCCTTTAAAGTTTACGGTGCCAATCCCATCCCGCAATTCAGCTTACTGCAACAGCCAGAGCTGCTTTGCAGCAACGACTCCATCCGGATCACCAACAGCTCTTACATAGACGACTTCGACAATGTGGCACGCATCACCATTCAATGGGATCCAAATGATCCCACTGCCGTCACCACTGATGAAGAGCCTTTCAGGGGCAAACGTTATGCGTTCAAATACCCCAATTTCCAATCGCCCATCGATAAAAAGCCTGTCATTACCCTGCGTGCCTTTTCCGGCACCGACCTATCCTGCAGTGTCCCAGTATCTGAAACCATCACCCTGCATGCCAGTCCGAAAGCCACTTTCAACACTATCTCGGGAATCTGCCTGGATGCCGAACCGCGCGCCATCAACACCGCAACATTTGATCCAGCTGTTCCTTCCACAATTCGGTATTCCGGAACCGGAGTGGATGCCGTAGGTCTTTTCGATCCGGCAAAAGCCGGCGTTGGCACCTTCGCCATCCAATACCTGGCTACCTCCAACAGTAGCAGTTGCAAGGATTCGGCTACACAAGACATTACCGTATGGCCTTTGCCAACTGCAGATTTCATATTCTCAGACACCGCATGTGCCACCCAACCCGTCCGTTTCACATCCAAATCTGTAGCCAATGCAGGCAGCCTTAAAAACTGGTTTTGGGATTTCGGCGATGGCCAGCAGTTGAAAACTGCGGGTGAAAATCCGTTTGTACACGTTTTCAGTGAATTCAAATCCTACGATGTTTCACTTTTAGTGCGCTCAGACAAAGGATGCGCTAGTCCGCTCAAAGTCATCCCCGTGCTGGTCCATCCGCTGCCTATACCCGCCTTCGACCTGCCCGAAATATGCCTGCCCATTGCCAAGGCACTATTCAGCAACAAGACTTCCATAGCAGACGGAAGCAAGCCCACATTGACTTACCGCTGGGATTTTGGCAACCCACAAAATCCACAGCCGGGCAGCATGGAAAATGGACAGCACACCTATTTTGCAAAAGGACCGTTTACTGTAAAATTGCTGGCAACGAGTCTGGCAGGATGTTCCGATTCCCTTTCCCAGGTGTTCGATAAGATTTATGCCCAACCCAAAGCCGGCATCAAGAGTATGGATTCACTTTGTTTGGGTGATTTCGTTCGCCTGAATGATACCAGCAAAACTGCCAATGGCGTACCTGAAAATTGGTTCTGGGATTTCGGAGATGGCAGCAGTTCCACCCTGCAAAATCCAAGGCACCGTTATACTCAGGCAAATAATTTCAGGGTCAGTCATTACATCCGTTCCAGCATTGGTTGTTATTCCGATACCATCGTGAAGACCATTGCAGTTTTCGACTACCCTAAAATAGATGCGGGTCCGGATTTGATGGTGCTTGACGATGGACAAAAAAGGATGGAATCCAGTGCCAGCGGTAACATTGTTAGCTATTTCTGGGAACCACCACTGTACCTCAGTGATGTAGACAGCCTACAGCCGCTGATCATCAAACCCAGGCTGGATCAGGAATACAGGCTGACTGTTACCGGGAGAGGTGGATGCATTTCAACTGACTATATGAGGATGACTGTACAGCGACTGCCCCAACCCCCGAATACATTTACACCGAATGGCGATGGTATCAACGACAGGTGGGAGATCAGGTTTCTCGACCAGTATCCGAGTGCAGTAATTGAAGTTTATAGCGCCACCCAACAACTTGTGTTCAGAAATATTGGCTATACCAAACCCTGGGATGGCACGGTAAATGGCAGACCCTTACCGGCAGGCACTTATTACTATGTTGTTGATACCAAAAACAAACGTGGAAAACTTGCCGGCTTTGTGACCATCATCCGGTAACGAATAAAGTTTAGACAAATCTAAATTTCGTATGCAACTACCTGCCAATTTGTTGCATGAGTTCGTCTATTTCTGCAGGCGACAGGTAACGCCATTTCCCAGGTGCCAGGTTGCCCAGTTTGATGTGCATGATGCGGACCCGCTGGAGGGTTTTCACTTTGTAACCAAACACCTCACACATACGCCTGATCTGTCGGTTTAACCCTTGAACCAGGATGATCCTGAATCTCCGCTGACCTTCCTGACGGATGAAACAAGGCAGGGTTTTTTCACCCAGGATGCGTACACCGGCAGCCATGGCCCGGATATGTTCTCCTTGCAAAGCCTGGTCAACTGTAACAACATACTCTTTTTCATGCTTGTTCCCTGCCCGGAGGATTTCATTGACGATATCTCCATCGTTGGTGAGTAGGATCAATCCTTCCGAATCCTTGTCGAGCCGTCCAATAGGAAAAATCCTTTTCGGATGGTTCATGAAGGTGATAATGTTGGTGCGGTCTGATAGGTCGGTAGTAGAGGTGACCCCAACAGGCTTATTCAGTGCAATGTAGATGGGCTTTTGCTTCGATTTGATAGCTTCATCATCCACAGCCACCACATCTCCAGGCATCACCCGGAAAGTTGGCAGCGCCAGCCCACCATTGATGGTGACGCGGAATTGCTCAATCAGCTTGTCGGCTTCCCTTCGTGAGCAGAAACCAGAATTGCTGATGTACTTATTGACTTGAATGCCCTCCTCCTGTTTTACTTTTTTCATCAAGACCAAAGGTAATCCGAACAGGCTTTATGGCATAAAAAAAGGGACTGCCTGCGCAATCCCCTATACAAATCAACTGCTGAGCGTGTATCATCAAGTTTGACCTTGAGTTTTTTTATTAACGGATTTTTGGATTCTGAAATGAATACCAATTGTTTCTCTCTTTTGCTCCCAACCAAACAACCAGGGAAATGTTGGACTGCAAGAGTGGTTACTAAAAAAAAGAAAAACCATTGCAAGGATGCCACCCGTGATTTGCAAATTGGTTATCAATAAATTTTATTGCTCCATATTAACTACCAACTCACACCTAAAACCCGGTTGGAAATGCAATGGGGGTCTGTTGGCATGAAAGGCAATCCGATTGTGGCCCATTTTGTTGTAAATGGCAATAGTTTCCCGAACAATCTCCACTCCACGGCGGAAACCAATACCAGACCGGGTTTCATCCATACCCAATGAATTTTCTATGCCTATCGTGGCTAGTTTACCAGTCAACAGGATGTCTATACGGATACTACCATGGTCTGTTTTATCCTTGTCAAAACCGCAATACTTCACAGCATTCTCCACCAGGGGGTGAAGGATCATGGGCGGGATATTGATCATGATTTCATGCTCATCGTATGGACTGATGCTATACTCAAAAGGTGCATCGAGGTGAACCCGTTTGTATTCCAACTCCAGGTAATTGCGGATAAACCTGAGCTCATCAGCAAGGGGTATTTCCTGCTTGTTGATCATCTCCAAAAAATACCGATGCAGGTCTGAAAACCGGATAATGGAGTCAATGGCTTCCTTGTTGTTTTCCTGCAACAGTAGCATGTATGTGAGGTTCAGCGAATTGAAAATAAAATGGGGATCAAGGTTTTTCTTGAGCAGTTGCAGTCTATTTTCAAGCATGTTCCTTTCGAGCTCCTGTTTTTTTGCCCGATAGCGGAACATCTGATAAAATACAAGGATTACAAGCGATGCAAGGATGGTGTAGAATATGGGATTCTGTACCAAAGGAATGGAGACCCTGAATATCATTTCCTCCACCATTACGTTGTTCACAAAGAGACTGGCTTTGTATTTACCCCTTGTCAATCCGGATGGAAATTCAACCGCATCTCCAAGGGTATAAAATGTTTGTAGATCACCCGATGGACCCTCTAATGTCAGTTTCTTCAAAGCATGTTGTTGCAGGAAATAGTCTGGATGATGAAATCCGATGGTTACCGGAAAACGTGCGAACAATTCGCCGGTTTTTTGGAGCTGCATGGTAAACGCATTCAAATCGGCTCTTTCATAGGGTTGTTTCAACGGATGCTTCTCCAGGTATTGGTCCTGCAACATAATCAATGTATCTCCATCCAGAATGGGGTTGCGGTTGGATTGGTAATTCCCCAGATGACTGTACCAAAGCGGAAGGCCCTTCAACGAGTCCAACTCCATCAATCCTTTGTTGTTTCCTATAAAAATCCTGCTGCCATGAGACCGGATCCAGTTGGGTATAAAACCTTTGATCAGTTCTGAAATCATCACATCCCCTTGTGGAACCAATTTGTTTTGGGCGATGTCAATTTCCAGGATTTCCACCCTGCCGGCATTCAATATCCAAATCCTGTTGCCTACAATTTGGAACTCTTCCAGCTTGGTGATGTCCGATTGCAGGGTATGGTTGACAGTGTCGTGGTAATAGAAACCTTTCTCATCCGAGAAAAAAATGAATCCTTTGCCATAGGCTTTGGCAATGGCTCCTATGGAAATTCCCGGGATGATTGTCGCTTCGCGGTCATTCTTGTGCTGTGCATGAATGCCTGAATTGTGCATGGTAAAATAGAAAATGGAATCACCAGACCTGTGGTAATGGCTATAACTGTTATTGGAAAAGGGATATTCCTTTATCTTTTCCCCTTTTGCATTGAAGAAAGTAAGTGAGTTGTTCCGAAGAACAGCCAATGTATCCCGAATAAAATCCATTTGAAGGATTTCATCAGCAATAGCCTCTTTTGGGCGTACATCAACAGGATACAGGTTGCCATTTCCTTTGTCAAAACGGTAAACATTCTTTTCACCGTACACAAAATAATGACCTTTTCCACCCTCTACAATCCTGTTCAAACCAGGCTTGTTGTCTGGCAATCTCTTTGAGAGCGTCACTTTCGGCCATACAAACAAACCCCTGTTATAGGTG
>JBDLTO010000347.1:0-3725 GCA_039805815.1 Bacteroidota bacterium
CAGCAGCTTGGTAAGCAAATTTTCTTTGATACACGCTTGTCTGAGCCAGTAGGTGTTCAATCCTGTGCCTCTTGTCATGCCCCACAGGTAGGTTTTTCAGGATTTGGCGATATCCCTACCGGTGGAGCAGCAGCAGCTTCAGGATTTAAAAGAGGTTGGATTACCGGAATCGGAGAAGGAGCTCAAATTGGTGCATTTGCCAACAGAAAGCCACAGTCTGCAGCTTACGCAACATTGAGTCCGGTTTTTCAGCTGGTTACTGTTGTTCCGGATGCTGAAGGCATTGCTGAAGGCTTGGTTCCAACTCAAGAATTTGTAGGTGGAAACTTCTGGGACGGAAGAGCAACAGGTCAAAGACTAGGATCTGCATCAGCAGAACAGGCATTGGGACCATTCTTAAGCACAAAAGAACAGAATCATCACAGTCCTGCAGCAGTTCTCGCCAAGTTGCGTAACAACCGTGCTTACATTGCACTCTGGCAGGCAGCCTTTGGTACACCTGACATCAGCAATCTGACACCAGCACAAACATCACTCAACTACGACAGGGTTGGTACTGCAATTGCCGCTTATGAAGCGTCATCAGAAGTAAACCAGTTCAGTTCAAAATTTGATGCCGTACTGGCAGGAAGAGCAACATTGACTCCTGAAGAAGCAGAAGGACTGCGTTTGTTCAACAACGAAGCAGAGTGCTATGATTGTCATACCAGCTCTGGAATCAGGAACGCACCAATACTTCCTGGTGAACCATTTACCAACTTTAGGTATTTCAATATCGGTGTACCTGTCAACACTAAAAATCCTGGTGGTAATGCAGTACCTGATGGCGGATTAGGCGCATTCCTTGCAACATCCGACAATCCAGCTTGGAGAGATCTGGCTGCAGCCAACTGGGGAGCATTCAAAACTCCATCCATAAGGAACGTAGGTAAAATGAAACGCTTTATGCACAACGGATCCATGGAAACACTTGAAGAAGTAATGCACTTCTACAACACAAGAGATGTGGTTGGTGCCGGATGGAACGGAGTACCTTGGGGAGCACCTGAATACTCTTTCACACTTGATTTTCATGGTGTAGGTGCAATTGGACTAACTGCAGCACAGGAAGCAGCAATTGTGGCCTTCATGAGAACACTCGACGACGGTTATACAGGAGTAACACAATAGTTTTTAATTCAGAAAAGAGGGAACAGTAATCCCCCGTCTTCTGGCGGGGGATTTTAAAATCATCCCTATAGGTGACTAAGATTACTATTCCTGTCTGCTTGATTGGTGAATTTCGGATTCATGAAAGACACTCAAGCAATTATGGATCATCAAACAGGAAGACATGAATGGGTAGATTATGATCGCGGCATAAGCATAATACTCGTATCATTCAGGCATACCTTTGAATCTCTTTACAATTCCGGAATTAAGATGTATGAATATCCCTGGATAGAATACATGAATGTTTTTTTATTTGGATTCAGGATGCCACTTTTTTTTATTGCTTCAGGCATATTTCTTTCCAGCAGTTTAGAGAAAAAGGGACTTGACGGGTACAACAAATCGAGACTAAAAACAATATTATATCCGATGATGATGTGGGGCCTGATTCAGTTGACATTACAAATATTGATGAACGGACAAACCAACATTTCTTATGGACCCAGCGACTACCTTTCACTGATCTTTGATCCGAGAGAAACAGGACAGTTTTGGTATCTGAATGCATTGTTTTTTGTTGGTGCGCTTTATGCCATTCTCAAAGTAAAAATGAATATCAGTTCACCTAAACAATTGCTCGTAGGTTTAGTGATGTATGGAACAGTTGCCTTCCTCAGAGCGGAAGGTCTTTACCTGGGTTTTGTGATGGATATTCTCCAGTTCTACCTATTCTTTGCAATTGGTGATAACGTATCAGCAATGTTAAAAAATAAAAACAATTTCAGTACTTACGCATCACCGTTCATATTGCTGCTACTGGTTCCGTTGTTTATTCTGATACAATACAATTTTACTGCAATAAATATTGCCATGAAAAGCAATTATTATGTAGAACACAACATGCCTCTTTTTTATCTGATTGTTGCGCTTGTTGGTTGTGCCTTATCCATGAATATTTCATTTATTCTAGCTAAACTTAAACAATTGAAATTTCTAACCACCATTGGATATCATTCTATACACATCTACTGCATGCAAATCATAGCCATGGCAGGAACCAGGATAATTTTATTGAAATACTTTAAAATAAATGATGTTCCGCTACTTACGAGCCTGATTTTGTGCGCGGGAATACTGTTGCCAATTTTAGCATATAGATTGCTGATAAGTATAAATGCCTGGTGGCTGTTTTCACTTCAAAAACCATCTCTTGCATTAAAACATAACCATTAAAATAATATTTCCCTTTATCAGTGTAAAAAATCAAGTTGAATTTTCAGCTGATAAAGCAAAGAATAAACTTAAACATATATGAAAATAACTAATGGCAAGAACAACTAATCTGTTTAACTATTGGACAAAATAACCTAAACCAAGTTAACTATAGTCATAAACCTGTCAGAATCAAAAATAAACAGAACATTACAATCTTCCACACGTTTTCAACATATCGAACTTTACTCTAGATAACGCTCTCACATCCAATTCTACAAAAGACCATTCCCTTTTCCTCCAATTCCTTAGAAAGACTGTAGTAATTCTTTTTCTGACTAAACCTAAAAAAATTATGTTACACAGTCGCGTGCAGCAATTTACGTCTGCCATCTTTTTTTCTTTCTTACTTGTATCCTGTTCCAAAGATGTAATGGAAACACCAGATGAAATTGAGAACATCAGGGCTAGAACAAGAACTACACTTACACCAATTCAGCAGCTCGGCAAACAAATCTTCTTTGATGCCCGGTTGTCTGAACCCATGGGTGTACAATCATGTGCATCCTGTCATGCTCCTGAAGTTGGATTCTCCGGATTCGGTGACATTCCTACAGGTGGTGCAGCTGCAGCTTCTGGTTTCAAACGAGGATGGGTGGCCGGTATTGGCGAAGGTGCAGCTGTAGGCGCATTCGGCAGGAGAAAACCACAATCAGCTGCCTATGCATCTCAATCTCCAGTATTTGAATTCGATGGACAAGAATTTGTAGGTGGATTATTCTGGGACGGAAGAGCTACTGGTTTAAGATTGGGCAGCCCGCTTGCAGAACAGGCACTCGGACCATTCCTGGCTGCAAAAGAGCAGAATCATCCTAGTCCAGCATCTGTTTTAGCAAAATTGAAAAGCAACAGGTCCTACCTGGCTTTATGGAAAGCAGTATTTGGAACTGCTGAAATGGACATCACCACACCCCAAGCCATTTCAGAAAATTATGACAGGATAGGATTTGCTGTTGAAGCTTATGAATCATCATCAGAAGTAAACCAATTTTCTTCCAAATTTGATGCCTACATGGCAAACAGGGCAACATTGACTGCACAAGAAGCAGAAGGAATGCGTCTATTTAACAATGAAGCGGGCTGTAATGACTGCCACAAGCAGTTGGGAGGTAATCGTAACAGACCATTTGTTGTAGGAGAATCTTTTGCTGATTTTGCATACCATAATATTGGTATACCGCAGAATCCTAACAATCCTGGAGGTAATCTTGCCCCAGATCCAGGATTAGCTGGTTTTCTGGCAACATCAGACAACTCAACCTGGAGAGCAATGGCCGATGCCAATTTTGGTAAATTCAGAA
>JBDLTO010000348.1:0-3516 GCA_039805815.1 Bacteroidota bacterium
TCACAACCGACAACACACAACTCACAACACACAACTCACAACTCACAACTCACAACACACAACACACAACACACAACCAACAACACACAACTTAACCCTCTAAACTTCATAAAATGACCTCCCAGGAACCGGAATTTTCCATTACAAATTGGCTCAGTGGTAAAGTGACTGAGGTGGTTGGACTGTTGAAGAAACAGTTCAAGCTATTGATACTGGCGGCTTTGGTTGGCGGAGGGCTGGGCTTGGGGTATAACTGGATAAAGTCTGTACGTTATACTGCAGAAATCACTTTCATTGTAGAAGAGAACAAAAATATGGGAGGCGGATTACTATCCGCTTTGGGCGGACAACTTGGGTTTGACATCGGAAGCTTGGGCGGCAGCGGGAATGGTATTTTATCAGGAGACAATGTACTGGAGCTTTTAAAGAGTCGCAGTATGATGACCACATGTCTGATGACGCCATATGGCACAGATAGTTCTTTTACCCTGGCAGACCGATATGCAGACATTTACAAGTTGCGCAGTCAGTGGGCAAAAAGCAAAGAAGTGGGAAGAGAAGTTTTTTTTGGGAAAGCTGATCAGAACAGCAGGTTGCAGGATAGTCTGATGAAAGTGATTGTGAAGCGGATTGAGGAGAAGCAGCTCAGCATTTACAAACCCGATAAGAAGCTCGGATTTTTCAAGGTGTCTGTCAACACCAAAGATGAGTTGTTGAGTAAGTTGATAGCAGAGCGGATTATTAAAATTGCAACTGATTTTTATATTGACGCAAGGACAGGCCGTTTGAAAAAGAATATCGACAGACTTCAGGGCAGAACAGATAGTCTTGAAGCGGTATTGAATAAAAGAACCTATTCAGCAACAGCAGAAGACAGGTTAATGTTGAATGCCAACCCTGCTTTCATTGACCAGCCCGTTACCAGGGAAATCAGCGAACGGGAGAAGATTATGATGGGAACAATTTATGCCGAGTTGATGAAAAACCTGGAGATCAGCAAAACCGCTCTCATCCAGGAAACGCCGGCCGTCCAGATAGTAGACCATGCATCCTTACCACTTGAAAATGACCGAAAAAAGTGGTATATTCATCTGTTTTGGGGGCTTTTGGCAGGGTTTGGATTGATGTTGATGGGGGTTACTTTGAAAGGGATGAGGGAAGAGGGATGAGGGATGAGCTTGACTGCCGAAGGCAGGAGACGAGGGACGTTATAAAAAATTATGGAAAGTAGCTTAGCTGATTTTTTTTATAATTGCATAAATCATTACGCCAATTTCTTTTGATAATTCCCTTGCATCATCGTAGAGATCTGCAGATATAAAATTTAATTCAAGACCTATCCTTAATTGCGTTTGAATTTCGTACACAGATCCAAGAGATATCGACAAAAAACGTCTATAATCAACAGCTGTTCTCCTACCATATCCCTCAGCAATATTGCTAGGTACAGAAATACTAGCCCTTTTTAACTGATCAGCAAGAGCAAACTTTTCTTCATGAGGAAATTTACTGGTTATCTTGTATATCAGTTTTGTTAGTTCTATACTTTTTTGCCATACCAATAAATCATCAAATGTTTTTACAGTTCCCATTTTACAAAATTATACACTCGTTAATTCTGCAAAAAGGTTAAAAAACAGTCAATTCATGTTTTTAAATATAAACCGTTTCCCTCATCCCTTATCCCTCTCATCCCTCTTCCTCTTCTCCCTCATCCCTTATCCCTCGTCTCTCCCATTACAACCTCCACATCACACCCGTCTGTAACATTGCTGCGGGAAGATCTCCTGTATAATTCATCCCTCTTGTTTCTATATCGGTTTTTTGGAACCAATAATAATTGTAGCTGTATTTCATGGCCAACTGAGCGTTGAAAATCATATTTTTCCATCTATATTGCCCTTGGAAACGCAGCATGTAATCAACCCAACGACGAACATTGGGATCCAAGGTGGCAAACAATCTATCATAGATTTCTCTGTTTTGCAATGATCGCTCTAATTGAACTGCGAATTGTTTCTTTGAGTCGAAGGCAGACAACCTAACAAGCTGCAAGTCAGAACTTTGTCCAGAATATGCCCCTAAAACTTCGCCTCGATTAGTAAAGCCATGTCTAATTGTAACATGATTATACCAAGAACCAGCATTTCTCATTACCCAAGTAGTCGGTTGATGCTGACGATGAAACTCTGACAAAAATTCCCAATTGAATTTTGTTTTTTGTAAAAAAACCTTTCTAAATCCAACAGTATATGCCCTGGAGTGTTCAACATTTAAAATCAAATCTCTTGGCTTATAAAAAGCATCATTTCTTCCCCATTCAATATAAAACTCTGAATTTGATGGTTTATTGAAATAGCGAAGAAAAATGCTTGCTATTTGATCACGGTTGATTTCTGCAATATAATCTGAATCTTTTGATCGGTCAGCTAGATCAAAAAGAAGAAACCAACGATTATTTTCTTTTAATCTCGATGAATACTCCTGAATTGCTCGTGAAAATCCAATACTTAAACCTTCAATCCATTTAAGCTTAAAACTCAAAACTCCCGCATTAATATACCTCAACTCATTCAATCTACTTTCTATAATAAAGTCTGCACCCTGCTTTAAAGGCATTGAGTACCCTGAGCTATCGAGAAGTCCAGAAATGACTTGAAATTCAATATTACCAATCGGTGTTTTTAAAGGATATCGAGTATTAATTGTAGCATGCAAAAAACCAGGTGCATGTGAACCGATAATTAAAGGACTATTCAAGGTTGGCCCCCACCAAATATTTTCATTGCTGACACCAATGGATAAAGACTTAACATTTATTCTTAGACTTGAGTTTCCTATTAAAGATCGATAGATGGTTTTTTCGCCGAATCTTACAGGAGTATCAGTTAGATTAGATAAATAAAGATATTGATTCCAAAAGTCAGTTGAATAGACTTGAGGAAAATTTTTAAACGGTGTATTTTGTGCGTAAACCATTTGCGGTTTGGCCTGCATGGTTAATGGTCCAAGTTTAAGGAAAAAGCCGCCACTAACCATAGACTGGAACCCGGTGGCTGGAATCATCGGACCATCATTCCCTTTGAATGGGGAATTGGCAGCATATTGGGTGGTCATCTGAAGCGGAGTAAAATCAATATATCCAAAGTTCCCCAAGAATTTTTGTCCACGCCCAAGAAGAGGTTTCTTGCCAGCCATTGGAAGCAAAGAATCCCAGTCTCCTATTTTCCTTGGTTGAACTGGACGAATGTTAAAAGACAAATCCTGATCGATCTTACCCATCAGCTGAGCCCGCCTTATATCTTCTTCAAGCTGAAGGTTATCAAGCGAAACAACCTGAGCATTTAATCCGCCGGCCAAAAGAAAAATACTGGTAATGAGTGCCAGTCCGTGGCGAATTCCGAGCCACCAAGACTTCATCTTTTCATGACGACCGCGAAGGATAAAGTATAAGGAAACAGTTAGCATGTAAAGGAATTGGTAGATAAAAACGGTTGGCCACTCAAGTGGCTTGGT
>JBDLTO010000349.1:0-7209 GCA_039805815.1 Bacteroidota bacterium
GAAGCGGAAAGCCTTGAGTGTAATATACCTCATAACCGAAGCACTTTCTTTGACACCCAGGTAAACATCATCCTTACCCCTTTTCTCCAGGTTGAGTACCAGAGACTGCTCCATGACGGTATCAGCCTTACTGAAACCAAAACCTTTTTGGACAAAAAACCCGGGGGTTGATTTGAATCCTACACCCTGACTGGATACTACATTCAATTTGGACAACCAGGCGCTGTCTACCAGTGGCAGGTCTTTGTTGTCGTTTTTATTGGCCCTTACAAGGTCTTCAACCAAGACATAACCATTGGAATAAAAAACGGTATCGCCCTTAGAAACCCGGGTATATTTAAACTCAGATGTGTCTTTTTTGGCGTTGTCCGGACTCATCCAGGAAGTGATGTAAACAAATACATCGCTTGTGAGGTAATGCTTCGCACCCGGATTGGATGAAAGGTTTGAACCGGTTTCGGATTTGATCATGAATGCATTGGGTGTAATCGTGAACTGATCTTTCACTTCATTCGTTACCGTATCCGTTTCAACAAAGTTTATTTTGAAATAAACCTTGTTGTTCTTTGGTTCGGCAGAATCACCGAGGTATGTAACCATATACTTTCCCATTGGAATGGGAGTGTTGTATATCAGGGTCATGTTTTCCAGCGGATTATCTTCCTTTCCCTTGTTATCACGCAGACCCTTTACCAGAATTCCAGTAAGGTTTTGTGAGATCAACTCCTTTTTTGAAGCAGAGATAAGAATACCCACCAGCATCAATCCGAATCCAAAATGGGTAATAGATGAGCCTGCAGCTTTCATTTTCCACTTCAGAACTGAACCGAGGTAGAATGCGTTGGCAACAACAGTATAGATGGATGCCCACAATGCTATATGAATAGCCACCAGGTAACCCAGTCCGAATTTATCGTAGTTGATGTCTCCAAAAATACTGGCTAGTGCCCCCAGTACTGCAGAGATAATGGTAGGAATCAGCAATTTGGACCAAAGGTATTTTCTCGTGGTGTCTTTGTATTTGAAATACTGGGTCATGGCAGTCAGGAGAGCCAGAACAATTGTTACCAGCACCATGATCCTGTTGTACACATATTCTACCTCATCCCCAATAGCCCAGCTTGTGCCGATGAGCTTGTTGATAAAGGGAAGTGATGTTAAAACGATGATGTAAACAGCTGAAATCAACAGGAGGAGTGAACCCACAAACATCCAGAACTCACGGGAATTCATGCTCTCCTCTTTCACCACAACCGGAACATTTTTACGATCTCTCCAATAGAGTGCCAGCGGCAATCCGATGAATACAAACTGCATCAGCAGGAGATGCCAGTAAAGTGAGTTTCCTTCTCCAGTGAATGAGTGAACCGAAGTATCACCCAATACGCCCGTACGGGTCAGGAAAGTTGAATACAACACAAGCAAATAACCCAGTGAAATAAACAGGTATGAAGATTTCAGGGAATGACCAGTGCTCTGGAATATCAACATGGTATGAATGCCTGCAACCAATAGAAGCCAGGGTACCATAGAAGCATTTTCAACAGGATCCCAAGCCCAGTAACCACCAAAGGTAAGCGACTCATATGCCCAGGCACCACCCATCATGATACCTAATCCGAGTATACCCGCACTGAACAAAGCCCATGGCATGGCAGCTCTAACCCAGCCTGCATGGTCTCTTTTCCAGAGGCCGGCAACGGCAAAGGCATAAGGAACGGCAGCTGAAGCAAAACCCAGAAACAGAACCGGCGGATGAATAACCATCCAATAATTCTGTAAGAGGATATTCAGACCATTTCCGTCTGTTAAATATTTGGTGAGGTAATCAGCATCCTGAAATATAGGTGCATCCGGGAATTCATTCCGCATCAGAACAAATGGATTGGTACCAATCCGAATGTCGAAGAAATAAATACCCAATAGGAAACTCGCCAGAAATAGCTGTAAAATACTCATCACAGACATCACAGGGTATTCCCATTTGCGCGACCATTTGATCAATACAGTACCCAGAATGGCATTCCAGAATGCCCAGAGCATGAAGCTGCCCTCCTGACCTTCCCAGAAACAACTGAGGAGATATTGCATATCCAAGCTGCGCTTGGAATGTGAGTGGGCATACTTGTATTCGAAGTAGTGGTTATAGATAATCAGGTAAAGCACAACAAAGAGGCCTATTACAGATACTGCATTGGTCAGGAATGAAATCCGCGCAAGCTTGCGCCAGGGTTTTTCTTCCAGTTCATTTGCATTTGCAGCCTTAAAATTGGCAAATGCCGCCAAGAGGGCGGCAGTGAAAGCCAATAGAGTCAGGAACATACCAATCTGACCGATCAGCAGATGTTCGCCATTGTATTTAATCATAATTTAGCAACCTTTTCGTCTGTGTATTTAGAAGGACATTTCAGGATAATCTCCTTGCATTCAAAAACTTCACCTTTCATGGATCCTTTCATGACCACACGCTGACTCTTCTCAAAATCAGTTGGTTTAGCATTTCTGTAAACAACTGCTGTAGAAGATCCAAGTGAATCAACAGCTACAAAAGACAAGTAATTCGGATCTTTCAAAGGATCATAAATAACCGGCTTAGTAGTATCAAGCTTGGCGATCAGATGAACAAACTTTCCTTCCTTTCTGCGGGCAGACTCAACAGAATCATACGTACTGATGTCGTCCATCAGTGTAAGCAATGCAGCAATTGATGCTGCAATAAAAACAAGCCCTAAAACATGCGTCTTTTTCATGATTAAGAATATTGGTACAAAGTTAGTTAAAAAGGCACTAAATTGCGGTCCTCAAAAACCCATATGATCGCTGATCTATCCCGCTTCGACCCCAATGGGGTCAGCGTTGCGAACAACAATGTTTTCGGACTTCCTTATAACGAAGAAAACGCGCAGCTTATTGTCATTCCCGTTCCGTGGGAAGTTACTGTTAGCTTCAAGGGAGGCACTGCCAGAGCGCCTGAGCACATTCTCAAAGCAAGTTTACAGGTTGACCTCTTCGACAGCCAGTTTCAAAACAGCTGGAAAAAAGGGGTCTTCATGCTACCTGTCGACAAAAAGATTTTACTCAAAAATGACATTCTTCGCAAAGAGAATGAGCTCTACCTCAACTTCATTAATTCAGGTGAAAAGGTTGAAACGAACAAATTCATGTGCAAAACACTGAAAGAAGTGAACGAAGGATGCGCTTGGATGAACAATTGGGTTTACGAATCATCTAAACTTAGACTTAACAATGGCAAGCAGGTTGGTTTGCTGGGAGGGGATCATTCCATTGCATTCGGACTTATCAAAGCATTGGCAGAAAAGCATGAAGATTTTGGCGTTTTACAAATCGATGCACATTGTGATCTGAGAAAGTCATACGAGGGTTTGGATAATTCGCATGGCTCAATCATGTACAATGTACTTGAAAATATTCCGCAGGTTTCAAAACTCATCCAACTGGGCATACGCGACTATTGCGAAGCGGAGTGGAAATACATTTGTGACAGTGGTCACAGGATCGTCACTTATTTTGAAAAAGAACTGAAAGAACGCCAGTTTTCTGGTGATACCTGGTCTCATATTGCTGACGAAATCATCAGTCAGCTCCCTCAAAATGTTTACATCAGCTATGACGTAGACGGACTCGATCCGAAACTTTGTCCGCATACCGGCACGCCTGTTCCTGGAGGATTTGAACTTGAACAACTGAATTTCCTTTTCAGGAAAATACACAACAGCGGAAGACAAATTATCGGCTTCGACCTGAGTGAAACAGGTATCAGCAGCAATGGCTGGGATGAGAATGTTGGCTCACGAATCCTCTTCAAGCTCAGTAACCTGATGTTATGCGATAAATAGTTTGATGAACAGGAACAAGGTATATGATTATGTTGTTGTGCTTAAGAATCATAACAGAAAGCTGATTTCAAAAACCAGCAAACTGATGATTATCTTATCTGTACTTCCTTTTGCCGCTTCAATTTATTTTAATCCCAAGAACCTACTTACTTACTTATTTGTCTTTGTTTCGGCTGCATTGCTGATTTCAAAACTTGCTGAACAAAAAAAGGGCAAACAAGTTTCTTATTCATTATTACTGGGGGTAACAGGATTGGGTATATTTTTCAGTACTTCAATCCCTTATATCGGACAGCTTTATATCCTGGCAGGATTGTTCGACTGGCACTTTTCGAAAAATAAAGAAGTAGGATTCAGCAACGATGTAATTGTAAAATCCGGTTTGTTCCCAAAGAAAATCAATTGGAATGAGCTCAACAATGTTGTCATCAAAGATGACCTGCTCACCATAGATTTCAAAAACAACACCATTTTTCAGGCTTATACTGATGATGCTGACGATGATGAATATGAAGTGGGTGATGATGAATTCAATGCTTATTGCAGGGAAATACTAAATCGCTGACCCTCGTGCCTCTTCATACTTGTCTCTTTTAGAACAACCCTTATCTTTGCTTAATGGAATTGAGTCAGTCCCCTTTTCTCTTGTACTCTGATGGTGAAGGCAACATTTTTGAAGACCCTACCCTCTATGCCATTGGCCGTGCAGGATGGGACGCTATGCCTGTGGAAACATCTGAGTGGATAAAACTCCCAGATGGTGGCTCCCTATATGAACTGCCTGGTAGAAAAGGTATAGGTATTGACGTCGAAACAGGCGACATGCGGCTGTGTGAAAAGGGCTGGGCTGTTGCCGCATTCATTCCGCCTGCGCATACCGGTACTTTCATTGCCGCATTTGAAACTGAACCTACAGCTGAAACCCTTCCACTTTTTTGTTACACTGCAGCTGGGTGGCATGACGATGAGTTTTATGTAACTGCTATCAGGATAGAACAGGATATCAGGCAGGAATGTGCAGGATATGATCCGGAAGTTATTGAATCAGGTGTTGAACAACTCATGGGTGCCTACCCCAACAACAGGCTGGTTACGCACCTGGCCGAAAACTGCTGCAGAACCTATACCTGTCCGGCTGCCAGAAATTATTTTATCGGAAGATGGGAATGTCCGGTTCCTACCTCCCCTGCTTGTAATGCCAATTGCATCGGCTGCATCTCGTTTCAGCCTGAAGCAGAACAAATCACCTCTCCGCAAGACCGCCTGCAATTCAAACCATCTGCTGAAGAGATTGTGGAATTCACCGTTCCGCATTTAATGCATGCCCCCTTCCCACTGATCAGTTTCGGACAGGGTTGTGAGGGAGAACCACTGCTGATGTGGGAAACCATTGGCGAAGCGATTCGTGAAATCAGAAAACATACAGATCGTGGCAGCATCAATATAAACACCAATGGTTCAATGCCAAAAGCTGTAAGGGCACTTTGTGAAGCCGGACTGGATTCCATTCGCGTAAGCACAAACTCATTGCAAAAAAGCTGGTATGAAAACTATTACAGGCCCAATAACTACAGCTTTGAAGACATTGTGGAAAGCCTGAAAGTATTGCATGAATTTGGTGGATGGAGCTCCATCAACTACTTTGTTTTTCCAGGCATGACAGATACTGAAGCCGAATACGAAGCCCTTAGAAAGGTTATCAGGGAAACCAACCTGAAAATGATCCAATGGCGGAATTTCAACATAGACCCAGACTGGTACCTTGGCAGGATGGGTATCACTGAACCAATAGAGTTCATGGGTATCCGCAATATGATGAACCTGATCCGCGAGGAATTTCCGGATCTTAAATTCGGGTATTATAATCCGCCCATAGAACGCATCAAAGGTAATTTTGAACAAGATTTTGCACATCATTAAACATTTGAATTCAAAATTTGCACTAATTTCAACTGATGACCACTTTCGACCAAGATAAAAACCTGAAAGCCAGCACTTATACCATACTCCTGGTTGGCGGATTGCTGATCATCAGCTTCCTGATTTCATGGGCACCTCCTCCCCCGATAGAAATCCCGGTGGAAGAAGGTATGGAGGTAAACTTGGGCAACAGTGACATGGGTGAAGGAGATATTCAACCACTTTTACCTGATGAACCTGTTGACTTGATCGAAGAAGTAAAACCTTCACCACCCCAGGCAGCGCCTCAGGAAGCTCCGGTAAAGGACATTGAAACCAATGACGATGACCTGGAAGCACCTCCCGCAGTTGTCAAAAAGCCGGTTGAAAAACCAAAGAAAAAACCAGAAGTCAAACCCACACCAGAAATACCCAAACCAGTAACAAAGCCAAAACCTGAAGCCAAACCGGTTGAAACGCCTCCGGCACCTCCAAAACCAAAATTTGTTTACAAAGGACAATCAAGCAATACCAGCGGGCAAGGTGGCAATAATGCCGATACCTATCAGCCAAGCAACGGACAAGGTATTGCTGGTGGAAAAGGAGACCAAGGTAAACCCAATGGTAGTGCTGATTCAGATAGTTATACCGGTAATGGAGGCAGCGGTTCTGGAGGGAGTGGCATTTCTATTTCAAGAGGACTGCAAGGCAGAAGAATCAGCAGCAGGCCATCGTTTGAAGAAGACTTCAATGAAAATGCCAAAATTGCCGTAGATATTAAAATTGATGCATCCGGTAAAGTCGTAAGCGTGGCTATCCAGCCCAGAGGAACCACTACAGGCAATGCATCTATGAAAGCTATTGCACTCCAGAAAGCCAGACAGCTTAAATTCTCACCAGACGAAAATGCTCCTGATGAACAACTTGGTACTATAGTTTTCAATTTCAGGATAAAAGGATAAATCAATTTATTTTTATTCCGATATTTGCCAAAGAAAAAACAACATCCATGGATAAAAGAATTAATAACCTAATCTTCTTCTTTGTTATTTATTTCATCATTGCCGTTACTATGTGCCTTTTCACACCAGTGCAGAAATTCCTGACAGGATTCCTTTTCGGCGCATCAGGCATATTGATTTTCTTGATGTTCTTCGGACTGTGGTTGTTGAAGGAGAAGGAGTAGTGATGAGGGATGAGGGATGAGGGATGAGGGACGAGTGAGGAGTGACGAGTGACAAGTGACAAGTGACAAGTGAGGAGTGAAGAGGCACAAGGCAAGAGGCACAAGCTTGCCAACCGGAGGTTGGGCAAGAGTTTTTTTACTAAAATCCCCTTCTGGACAGGTTTACCTACCCAAGGTAAGATGGGTGGATTCCGGAGCGAAGCGAGCGGAAGCCTGCCTGCCGGCAGGTTTATCTACCGAAGGTAGGCAGGACTGGGTGGTGGAGAT
>JBDLTO010000350.1:0-6017 GCA_039805815.1 Bacteroidota bacterium
TCAACACCGGCACCATGCCCAAATCCAGGTTGTATGTTTCACCTCGTATGGGTTTCAACTGGGATGTTTATGGCAACAAAAAGACCCAAATCCGCGGTGGATCAGGACTTTTCCTGTCTCGTCTGCCTTATGTGTTGATTTCCAACCAATTGGGTAATAATGGTGTGAACATCGGCTTGGTGAATGTTACCGGAGCTGCTGCTGCCAACTATCCCTTCACCACAGACCCTTCCAAGTATACACCAACATCAACAGACATCAACAGCCTGCGTGGTTACAATGTAAACTATGGCGATCCCAACCTGAAATTCCCACAGATTTGGAAAAGCAATCTCGCTGTTGACCAGAAACTCGGATGGGGTGTGATTGGAACTCTGGAAGCCATCTACAATAAGAACATCAACATGTTGCATTATGAAGATGTCAACCTGAAGAGACCATCAGGCAATTTTGCCGGCGGCGACAACAGGGATATCTATCCTGCACTTGACCTTTCTGGTGCAGCTGCCACCAATGCCCGTTTCATCAACCCCGGAATTGGTAATGCTTTTGTACTTACCAATAACAATGCCGGATATTCCTACTCGCTTACTGCCAAATTGGAGAAACCAACCACTAAAAACTTTGGTGGTGTGATTGCCTATACCAACGCCAAGGCAACCGATCTTTCTTCAGTGGCCAGTACGGTTAATGCAAGTACTCCCAGCATTTATGGACTGAATTACCTCAGGGAAGGTTTTTCTGACAACGACCTTCGCCACCGTTTCATGGGTTATGTGAACTACAGGCTCAATTATGGCGGTAAGTTTGGCGGAGCAACAACCTTCTCTTTGGGTATGGTTTCTGCCAGCGGTTTCAAAGTTTCCTACACTTATAGTAGTGATGTGAATGGCGACGGTCAGTTCAATGACCTGATCTATGTTCCTGCTGCAGGCAACAACCTGATCTTCCAAGACCAAACTGTTGGTACAACTACCTTCACAAGAGATCAGCAAGCTGCGGCATTCAGTGCCTATATTGATGCCCATCCTTATTTGAAGAACAGGAGGGGTCAGTATGCAGAGCGTAACGGTGGACAGGCACCATGGTTGACCAGGTTTGATTTTGCTATTGAGCAGGACTTTTTCGTGAAGACTGGCAAGCAACAAAAAGCCAACACCATCCGTCTCCGTGCTGATTTCATCAACTTCGGCAACCTCATCAACAACAAATGGGGTGTAGGCAATATTTCCACAACACCTCAGCCTTTGAACTACCGTGGTCGCATGGCCAGTGGCGAACCCATCTACAGGCTCGCAACACAGGTGGTTAATGGTACAACGGTATTGTTGAAAGATGCATTCGTAGATTCCAAAACACTGGGTGATGTTTACCAGATCCAGCTGGGTGTCCGTTATATCTTCAATAACTGATAACGCAACACACATAAAAAAATCCGGCAGTGATGAACTGCCGGATTTTTTATTTTAGCCTGGATCGTCTATCTGAATTCATATCCAAATCCCATCAACTGGGTGAGCAAGGTATTGGGTGCGTCTGTAGCTGTGCAGCGTCCTTCCATTTTAGGAGCAATGGGTGAATGAATTTTCAGGTATTCTTCAATTACACTATGCAGGGTGGCTCCCAATCTTTTAGGTTCCTTTACCCCTTCCACCCTACAGATAGTGGTATCCGGATCGCCTTCGCGTTCACAGGCCACAAAGCTGTATTCCTTCTCCATATCAAGGGGTTTACCGGCAACTTTGATCCAATTCACCCGCTTGCCGGCATCATTGCCGATGGTGAAGTTGACTTCCATGCCTTTGAAACGGACTACCCAACCGCCAAAACGCTTGGCTGGATCTTTGGCAAAAGCATTTTGGAGTTCCTTTTCCATCCAGTTCCACAACTGTTTTCCGGTGATGATGCCTTTCTTGGCTTCGCTGTCTACCGGAAGCATGCTCCACAGGAAGTCCATGGTGATGTCTGCTTTGCCGGTTTTCGCATCAGGAACCAATGGCGGACAAAACCGGAATCCATTGCTGAGTGCGATATCCGGCTTGAATTTCCACATGATGGCATCGGTGATGAAGTTATCCATCGGTGTTTCAATCACATAATAGCGCTGCAGGGGCGTTTTGGTTTGTCCGATTACCCTGTCGAGTTCCTTTTTATAAGGTTCACGTGCTTTGGTAACCAGCCGTTTCATTTCCTCATCTTCACCATAAATGCCCGGATCAACATCCAGCAATTGATAGGAATGGTCTTTCACCACACCATCTTCAATAACAATATCCAGTTTGGCCAGGAAGGATCCGAATGCCCCCGGTTCAGTTACTTTGGTATGCACACCCTGGATTGGCGTTCTGACGCGTTCGTGCGTGTCAGCCCCCAGGATATAATCCACACCTTTCACATGCGGCATATTAGCCAGTCCCACCTGTTGCGCCAAGCCCATGTGCGTCAGCAGAAAAACCATGTCGCATTGCTCATATTCACGCAAAATTTTGACGTATTTGGCCACGTTCAGTTCAGGCATGGTAAATTTAATACCATCGCTGTAAGCAGGAGACTGACGTTTTGGAGTAAGCGGATCATTGTAACCGATAAAACCTATTTTGATACCCGCTATGTGTTTAACAAAGTATGGGGGGAAAATCAAATCACCCTTCATATCGTCGTTGGTATCGTGAAACATGTTTGCACAGACATTTACACCGTCGTAAGCAAACTTGTCTTTCATCATCATTTCATTACCATATACCACTTCCCAGTTACCAGGCAGCATGATGTCTTAGCCGATATTATTCATAAGCGGAACAATTGCCTTGCCTTCACTCATGGCTGCGACACCACCACCCTGGAAACAGTCGCCTCCATCAATCAGAAGGGTATGCGCGCGGTTTTTGTTCCGGATGGTGTTGATCATCGATTTTAGCGTGGCATAGCCGCCCCTCTTTTTATAGACCGTTTTGCCGTTTTCAACGAAAAATTCATCGTGCACCAGCAGCTGCGCATGGATATCGGCTGTTTGCAGGAGGGTTAGCATCGTGGCTTTTCCATCTCTGACCGCCTTGTTTTGTTCCATGTTTTTTGTCTTATACGCACTTTCCTCACCTTGGAGGGCTGAAGCGGCCATGGGTGCAATCAATCCACCACCAATACCCAGACCCATGCCCAGTTTGGCAGATTTCCGGAAGAAGTCGCGGCGACTGTTTTCCGACAGTTGAACATGCAGGTCTTTTTCTGCTTTGCTGATGGCTTCCTGGTGGCAGGCTGAACATGAGCAGTTTTGAATGTGTGGCATCGTTGATATTTATATGATAAAAGTTTAAGCAACCTTTAAGGTAAGCTTGCAGGTTCTATTTTTATTTTTTTCTGGCGTCGATGATTGGTTGGAACGGACCGAATTTGTGTTGCTCTTCGGTGAAACCATCAGTGTATGGGCCAAAAGGATGGTCCACCGGTTTTTTGGCGATATTGGGCCAGTCGCCCGAAAGATCTTTTGAAGGTCTAGGTCTGGAGTTGACAAATGCGGCCACATCCCATGCTTCAGCATCGCTTAAACTGGGAGTATTGTGAGTAGCCTGATTCAGTGGCATATTGTCTCGCACATAACCGGCGAAGCGCGAAAGCCTGAAGAGACCAGCTCCTGAATTGTAGCTGTTGGCTCCCCACAGTGGTGGATATGTATAAGCCAATCCGTCTGCTGCCATAACACCTTCCCCATTGGCTCCATGGCAGGAAACACATTTGGCGGCGTAGATTTCCTGGCCTTTTTCCGGACTCGCGGCACGGTCGAGGTATTTGGGAGGCTTGATTCCGGAACCTTCGGGTACAGAATCTTTGGGAACAGCATGACCAACCCATTGTATATAAGCAATCATGGCTTTCATTTCCCGTGAGGAACTGTCCATTGTTTTGCCGTTGAGGCTCCTTTCCATGCAATCACTCACCCTTTTGTATACTGTTTCGATGCTGCCACTGCGGTCGCGGAATTTAGGGTAGTTGGCTGCCACGGCACCATAGTTGTTGCCCCAGGTTTTGCGACCACCGTTGAGGTGACAATTCTGACAGTTCATGCCATTGGTGATAGCTGCTACGCTGCCTTTCGGACCCAGGTAACGGGCTGTATTGGCAATAAGTTCTTCACCATAGATAACAAGTTCTCTTTTCTCACCTTCCAGTTCACGATCCAGGTATAGAGAAGGGGCAGTCCACCCCTCACTCGGGACTTTAGGTATTATTTTTTTGGGAGCATTGACTGCTTCTGTGATTTCCTTGAAGATCAGGAGAAAAAGTGCTGATAGTATAGCAATCAGTATCCAGTTTTGTTTAGCCATGGCAAAAATCGGTTAAAGTAAGTACTAATATATTCTTGATAATTAAGACCGATGGTGATAAATGTCACATTGACTAGAAATTATAGTTCAACACAAGATTCCAACCTTGCATATTGACTTTGTTAATCAGGTACTTTCCTGCTAATTCACCATCCTCTGTTTTCCATTTGTGGTAAATAAGCAGTTGTGTATTCAGTCCCTGCAGCCATCCTTTGAAATCGTAACGGATGTCTAGGTTAAGTTGGGTGTATGAAGGCAGGCCGTATTTATTTCGTGCAAAATCAGCTGCGTCAGGCAGGTCAAAGTAGCCAAGCGAGAGGAGTGTTTTGATTCCCGGCTTTTTGAATTTATA
Source organism: Bacteroidota bacterium (assembly GCA_039805815.1). Classification (GTDB taxonomy): domain Bacteria; phylum Bacteroidota; class Bacteroidia; order Chitinophagales; family Chitinophagaceae; genus Pollutibacter. The sequence goes on from JBDLTO010000350.1 coordinate 4,675, forward strand.
GGAGAAAGTGCTCACCAAAGCATTGGCATTGGCCAAGCCTTCATTCCTTTCACGCGCCATGAAAGTGAAGAAAGGTTCGCGGCCCCATTCCCTGGGCATGAGGAACCTTCCTTGATCAGTTATCCTGTTGAAGGCTAGCGTGGTTTTAAATTGGTTCTTTTCCCAACCCGCCATGGCTCCGAAGGAGCCGGACTGTTTATCCTGCACATACCTGAGTTCCTGTAATACATTTCCGCCATCACCCGACCTGAATTGTTCAATCCATTGCATACCCAGCAGCAGTTGACCTTTGTCACCTAACGGGTGTTTGATGTCTGCCTGCAGCATGGTTGTATTAAAGATATTGTGCACGTACATATGCCAGGCCTGCAGGGTCAGGTATTTGAGTGATTTATTGGTGATGCCTGCCATTACAAGGCCTTTTGATTCGGTATTGCCCCTGTAAGCAGAGCGCCCACCATCGGGGTTAACGCCCATTGGGTAGATGCCGATGGATTCGCCCACATTAAACCAGCGAACCGTTCCGCGTGGGGAGATTTGTTTGATCAGTCCACCTTCCCATTTGGTTTTTCCTGAATGGAGTTCTGACCAGATGCCATTCACTTCCGTAGGGCGCATCCGGCCATCTTGTAGGTTGATGAAAGGAGTATTGATCAGTTGTTTACCGATGGTGATGTGATTTTTTTTGAAGGAGTATTTTAGGAAAAGTTCTTCCAGGCGGTCGATATCTGAGGTGTTATAGGGGTCTTGTTGGTCGAATAGTCCGATTTCATACCGGTTAGCTGCCCCCGTTTTCGGGTCAGGGTCACCTAAGGGGGAGGATGCCAGGTTGAAGGTGAAGAAACCGCTGATACCCAGTTGGAAACCCTTGATTGGTGCCGTTTCAAATTTGATACCGCCACCGGCAGCATTGGCATAATAATCTGATAATTCGCCTGTATTATTTGTTTCCATGAAAAAGTAGCGCAGATGCCCGTGCATGGTTCCCTTTATAAAAGCATTTCGTAAAGAGTTGGATGCGGAGTCTGACTTTTCTTTGCCCTGCCAGATGGTGGGTTTTTCTCCGATTTCCTGGTGTTGGGCAAATAGGTTCCCTGCTGCCAGCCAAAGGGTGATGGCCAGCAGCGGGATTATTTTTTGTATTCTCATTATTTTATTTCTTCGAAGTGGATAGATATTTAACTTTTTTTACTCCCCTCCAACCTTAGGTTGGCAAGCCTGGCCAGGAGGGGTGGCACGAATGAGTCTGCACCGAAGGTGCAGGCGAGTGAGCTTGCCTGCCGTAGGCAGGTGACGGGGTGGTGGAATTAAAAGCGATTTTCCACCACCCCGTCTTCAGACAC
>JBDLTO010000351.1:0-3739 GCA_039805815.1 Bacteroidota bacterium
TCAAAGGCTGCCCAAAAGGCCTGTAGCTGATCTTCAAACACTTTTGCTGCACAATAGCCTGGTAGATAATGTGCAACCACCTGACTCCTGTATCAACACCAGGCTCTCCTGCATAAATGCGCTGGTCATGAACCCCTTGCTGCATATTCCGCAATACGGCACTGCCAGTAATCCTACTGAAAATGGAATCAAACTGTTCAAAAAATGGAGTTCCCCTGAAAATGGCAAATGCATGCCTGGCCATCTCCATCACATCCTTTTCATCATTGCTGAGCGAAAACTTGTCGATGGAATCATCAGAATCAGCATATTTGTACTTACCATCCCTGCAAGTAACTTCCACCAGATATATATCCTGCATGCTTTCGAGGTCGTTCCGGATGGTTCGGTCTGTTACCGGCTTCTTGCCATCTTCCTCTAGCTGTTCGTTGACGATAACGGCCATCTCCCTGATACTGTGCCACCTTGGAGAACGAAGCAACTCGTTCAGGATTTTAAACCGCTGGTCGTTGTTCTTGTTGATGGGCATCCCTCATTTAGTTTATCACACCAATTTACTTAATTTAAGTTCTTCTTGGATGGTATTATTTACAACTCCCCTCCTGTCCAGGAGGGGTGCCGAGGCAAATGAACGCAGTGAATTTGATGAGCCTGCCTGCCGGCAGGCAGGGCGGGGTGGTGGAATCAAAATAGATAATCAACCCTTTCTGACCTCAGTTACTCAATTGCTACTTGAAAAAAACTTGCGTAACTTGTGTAATCATTTTTTTAAAACACCAGCATTGAAAACAGCCATCATCGGAGACGTTCACGGAAGACCCTTTTGGAAAAAAGTAATCGACAGGGAATACAACGCCCAGCGATACATTTTTGTGGGTGATTATTTCGACAACGTGAAATACAATACTGATGAACAAATCTATAACTTCCAACATATCATTGCCTATAAAATGACACATCCTGAAAAAGAGGTAGTGATGCTGATTGGCAACCACGATTACCACTATTTTCCGGAAGTAGGCAACACCAATACCGCAGGCTATCAGGCAGAGAACGCATCCTCATTGGAACTCGCCATCAAAACATTCCGCAAAGACCTTCAAGTCTGCTACCAATTCGATGATTTCCTAATCTCACATGCCGGCGTGAGCAGTGTTTTTATGGACAATACCTTTGGGGCTGGCAACTGGACTTACGAAAATATTGCTGCTGACCTGAACAACCTGTTTAACAAAGACCCCATGGCTTTTCGTTTCAATGGCACAGATCCTTCCGGTGATGATCCGGAGCAGGGACCCATGTGGATTCGCACAGAAAGCCTTGTCAAAGCCAATCGAGACAATCTGGAATCAAAATGCATCCAGATATTCGGACATACCAAAATCGATCGGATCCACCGGATTGGAAAAATTACCAAGTCGAGGTACCAACTCATAGACACACTGGGCACAAGCGGTGAATACCTGGTTATAGAAGATGGATCTATCCGCTACGACGCTGTAGATATTCACTTCTGAAAACCTACAACACCTCCATTGTCACCAAGGAACGGTCGACCTGAATAAACTTCCTGGCACCATTGGCTCCTTGTATGCAATAGTGCACTGCGAGTTCATCTCCCAAAGCATTCACGAGTTTCCTTTTTATTCTCGAGATGTTCTCACTCACTGCATTGCCGGTAACCGCCACGAGAGTATCTACCCGTTGCTGCATATCGGCCCGGTTTCCTGTGAGCGACAAGCTACTATAGAGTTCAAAAATCTCATTTTTGTGCTGAGGAAGGGCACCAATGGCAACGCCTTCAGTGTGCCGCAAGTAGAAAAGGTAAAGACTCTTTTCGGTTGGATTCAACCGGAGCTCCAGGTTGCCGAAATCAGTAAGCCAGATTCTTTTGTATCGATCTATATGCATCCTGCTTGGTAAACTATCCTGGAGAAAATTTTGACTAAGCAACATTTTCAACCGCAATGACTCCATGATGCCGCGCGCATGTTTGATGTACTGGTCTGAAAGTCCGTTGCGCAGCGCCGTCATGCAGGACCCGCAAATGTCGGCTGTCCGCAGCTTGAGGATAATCTGTCGCTTATCCATACACAGATCATTGACACATCCCAATGGATGCTCATGAACCAGCCGTTTCATATCCGTCTTATCCTTGAACATGAACTTCTGCAAAACCAAAGCCAACACCTCATATGCTATTGGAAATGCTGAAGCGCTGTCGAGGTAATGATCCCAGTCCTCCGTATGCACAAATCCATCGTAAGGATTATCCGGATTGGCTGCTGAAAACCAATTATACTTATTGGAAACAGCTGTCATGAGAATCACAAAAACATCATTTGCAATACCATGCTGCCTGCGGTATCTGCTACACTTGTCGAACAAAGTTTCCCAGGAAGCTGTATGAATAAACTCAGGTTTCCTAATGCTGTAATTTATTTCAGTGTGGTATTGCGGAGGCAATTTCTTTTTCCTGAAATCTTCCGGATGGTCAAACCGTCGGGTTTCAATTTCATCATCAGAAAAGTCAGTTACAGAATCTACATCGCAGATAAATTGCAATGGTCCGTCAATGGACTGAAGGAGGTCCATCACCTGCGTGAAGACCTCCTTCGACAAACCACTGCTTTTGATTAGGTTTATTTCCATGGTGTTTTTAAATGATTGTACCCGTAAAATACTGCAACTAAAATAAATCAGACAGGTCTTGGTTCATTTCCTTTTTATACGAATAATCGCGCATGGAAAGGGACACCCTATCCCAAATTTCGGTCTTGATCTTACCTTTCTCAAATGAAATGCTGTTGTTGCGTTTGATGGATAAACGCTCAGCCACATCCACGGCATCGAGCGTAGCACCGAGGTAGCTGAAAGTCCAACTACCTATTTCCTGCCTCCTTTCAATCATTTGCTGCACTTCAGCATGGGTGTAAGACTTTGAACAATTCTCGTACCCGTCGGTCAGAATGATCATCACAACTGTAGTTGGCATCTCCTGCTCTGCCACTGCTTTCTCCTTGTCGATCAAGGCGATGGACTGGCCAATAGCATCCAACAAAGCTGTGCTTCCGGAGGGAACGTAATTTTGTCTGTTCATCAAATAGGCCTCCGAAGCTGGCTTACAAACAAACTTGTGTTCCACCCTTCCGTTGAAAGTGGTGAGTCCGATCACCATCTCCTGCTCCGGAAATTCTTCCCCCAACTTCCTGATACTGGCAATCTGTTCATTGAACCCTTCGATGGTTCCTGCAATACAATCTGACATGGATCCACTCTTGTCTACTACAAGGTGGTAAATGGTCTTTTTCTTGTTCATGGTGATTTTTTTGAGTGTTTTGGCCAACAACGGCTTACAAATGCAATGGTAAGACTTGGTAGAAGGCGTTTGCATGTCTTGCAAGCTTGCAAATGATTTCTGAAGATTTCCGTAACTTTATGTGATAAAATTCCCTCCAGTGAACACCGACCTCGCAAGACAACGCTCCCTGCTCGCCTACCTGCGGTCGGCCTGTTCGCATGTGCCATAACTAACCACAGGTTTCCGTGTTTTAAACTTTTCTTTTTTCAACCTTTCAATTTTTCACATGAAAACGATACTCGTTTTTGGCATGGGGAAAGTAGGTACCCTAGTAGGCATTTTACTGAACAAACGTTTTGCAGTAACCGGCTTCGACAAACAGATACCCTCCCAGCATCCCGGCTTTGATTGCATTCAGGGTGATATCAACGACCTCAC
>JBDLTO010000352.1:0-3417 GCA_039805815.1 Bacteroidota bacterium
TGCACAGCTGACGAGCAAAAGACTATCCTTGTGAGAATTGAAAGGGATGATAAATTATTACCCGGACTGGCAGGGAGAGTTGAACAAAAAATCATTGGAAAACCATTTTTTCAACAACTCAAGGCTTATACAGTTCTCGGTTATTGCACATCTAAACCCATTGCTACGGGGGTGCTCAATTATGATCCTGTTCCAGGTACTTATCAGGGTTGTTTAGAAATTAAGGTAAACCAGAATTGCAATTATTCAAGTTAATCCATGGGAACGTTTCATATCAAAGGAGCAGCCAAAGCAAATTATTTTGATGCAATTGTAGTTGGGTCAGGCATAACCGGCGGATTGGCTGCCAAAGAACTATGTGCACGCGGATTGAAAACCCTGGTCTTGGAAAGGGGGCGAAACGTTGAGCATATAAAAGATTATCCTACTGCCATGATGGAACCATGGGAGTTTGAATTCAGGTTGAAGTCGACATCTGGGGATGGTTCCACTCAGCCAGACTGCGGTCATTTTTTTGCTTCAAAAAAGGAATATCCCTATACAGAAGTTAAACCATTTAACTGGTACAGGGGATACCAGGTTGGTGGCCGTTCATTGACATGGGGACGACAATGTCTGCGGATGAGTGATTTGGATTTTGAAGCTAACCTGAAGGATAGCGTAGCAATCGACTGGCCGGTGAGGTATGCAGAAATAGCACCATGGTATGATTATGTTGAAAGTTATATAGGGGTTAGCGGAAGCCGGGAATCAAATAGCGTTATTCCAGACGGTATATTCCTTCCTCCAATGGAAATGAATTGTGCTGAAAAGGTATTCAGAGATCAGATCAGGGGTCACTTTCCTGAACGAACAGTCACAATCGGCCGGGTAGCAAACCTATCTAAGGTATGGGATGGTAGAGGTCCATGCATGTTCAGGAACAGGTGTAATAGGGGATGCCCATTTGGCGGGTATTTCAGCAGCAATGCGGTAACATTACCTGCAGCTGCATTAACTGGTAACATGACTTTACTGTCTGATACCATCGTTTCTAAGGTTATATTCGATAGCAAGACAAAAAAAGCTTCAGGTGTAGAAGTAATTCATGTTAAAACAGGAGAAACAGTTAGCTATTTCGCAAAAATTATTTTTCTAAATGCTTCTGCAATTGCAACAGCTGCCATTCTCCTTAACTCTTCAACAAGTGAATTTCCGGATGGATTGGGTAATTCCAGCAATCAGCTGGGGCATAACTTGATGGATCATTTTACAGGAACAGGAGCAGAAGCGGAGCTAGATGGGTATCTGGATAAATATTATTCAGGCAGGAGGCCCTGTGGTATTTATGTTCCCCGTTTTAGAAACATTGGTCAAAATGAACGAAACGGATTTATTAGGGGATATGGATTGCAGGGAAATGGGCGGCGGACCAGTTTTGAAGAAAACAGTAACATGCTTGCAGGATTTGGAATTGATTATAAAAATAAAGTCATAAAGCCAGGCCCTTGGAAACTATGGCTGGGTGCATGGGGGGAGACACTTCCCTACTATTCCAATACAGTTACGTTAGATTCTGTTAAGACTGATAAATGGGGTATCCCACTAACCAGGATTAGCATGGAGTATCACCAAAATGAGCGCAGTATGCAGGCAGATATCCAAGTAACAATTGCTGAAATGCTAGATCAATCTGGTTTTAAGAATATCAATGGATACTCAGGGTTCCAAACTCCAGGTTCTTCCGTTCACGAAATGGGTACTGCAAGAATGGGAAAAGATCCCCGAACATCGGTTCTTAATAAATACAACCAGATGCATGATGTGAGAAATATATTCATAACAGATGGTAGTTTTATGACATCCTCCGGTACCGCCAATCCTTCATTGACCTATATGGCATTTACAGTCAGGGCTGTTGATTATGCAGTCCAACAAATGAAAAAAGGCAACCTGTAGTTGCCTTTCTCTTTGATTTCCAGTATAATTTATTTGCCCATTGCTGCTGCCATTGTTTTGCCAATGTCAGCCGGACTATCAACAACGTGGATGCCACATTCGCGCATGATTCGCATTTTTGCCTCTGCAGTGTCATCAGCACCGCCAATGATAGCGCCGGCATGTCCCATCCTGCGTCCTGGAGGTGCTGTTTGTCCGGCAATAAATCCAACAACGGGCTTAGTCCCATGCTCCTTAATCCACCTTGCGGCTTCTGCTTCCATGCCTCCACCAATTTCTCCGATCATAACAATACCATGGGTCTCCGGGTCATTCATCAGTAACTCAACTGCTTCCTTGGTTGTTGTGCCAATGATAGGATCTCCGCCTATGCCAATGGCTGTTGTGACACCGAGGCCTGCTTTAGCAATCTGATCTGCTGCTTCGTATGTAAGGGTACCTGATTTTGAAACGATACCGATATTTCCTTTTTTGAAAATAAAACCTGGCATGATACCTACCTTGCACTCATCGGCTGTAATAACTCCCGGGCAGTTTGGACCAATCAAACGGGTTGATTTTCCTTGAAGATAATGCTTGACTTTCACCATGTCCTGAACAGGGATACCTTCTGTAATACATACAACAAGTGCAATCCCAGCTTCAGCAGCCTCCATGATGGCGTCACCGGCAAATGCAGGCGGTACAAAAATAATACTCACATCCGCTCCTGTCGCCTTTACTGCATCAGCAACTGTATTGAATACAGGACGATCCAGGTGGGTACTGCCACCTTTTCCTGGAGTAACACCCCCAACCAGTTGTGTGCCGTATTCAATCATCTGTGATGCATGGAAAGTTCCTTCAGTTCCCGTGAAGCCCTGAACAATTATCTTTGAATTTTTATTGACTAAAACAGACATGTTTTCTTTTTTTGAAATTTGTGGCGAAGTTATTGAAAAGGGGGGAGATGCAAAAAGGCAAAACCATAATCTTTTAAAGAATATTTGAGATCAGCTTATTTCAACAGCTCGTCCATATTCCGATCTTGATTGATTTTGCCCCTTGATTCAAGCATACGCATATCTTTGGCATCCTGAAGAAATTCTGATGCAAAAATGAAATTATTGAGCCGTTCATTTTTACTGAAAATGATTTCTTTATTGGTGCCTTCCCACTCTTTTTTACCCTGGTACATGTAAAGAATCCTGTCTCCAATCTCCATAACACTGTTCATGTCATGGGTATTGATAACGGTAGTAATATTGAAGTCAGTGGTAATTTCCCTAATTAGTTTGTCGATAACCAATGAAGTCTGGGGATCAAGCCCGGAATTGGGTTCATCACAAAACAAGTATTGTGGGTTCAGTACGATTGCGCGTGCGATGCCAACCCGCTTTTTCATGCCACCACTTATCTCCGCAGGATGTTTTTTATGAGCGCCATTGAGGTTTACCCTGTCCAACACTTCATCTACACGTCTAAGTTTTTCTGCTTTTG
>JBDLTO010000353.1:0-3953 GCA_039805815.1 Bacteroidota bacterium
AAACCAATAACCAATCCGGTAATAGAAGTCACAAGCTTCACATACAATCCACCTGCAATCGTATTCAAAACAAATTCACCTGTTGTGTTGATGTCAAAAAACAACTGCATAAGTCCTGCTAGTGTTCCCACAAATCCAAATATTGGAGCTGCACGCGCAATTACACTCAACACACTGAGGTTCTTTTCAAGATTGTACATTTCCAGCCTGGCAACACTTTCCATACTCCGCTCAATGGCTTCAACAGGTTTGCCTATGCGTTGAACCCCTTTATCGATTATCCGTGCAACTGGGTTATCCGTATTGCGCGTCATAGATCTTGCCGCGGTTACATTTCCATTTGCAATATGATCACGGATAATGCGCATGAAATTATCATCAATTTTCCCGGCTTTTGTGATAGCTATATACCTTTCAAAGAAAAAGAATACTGCCAGGATAAAAAGCAATCCAAGCGGTATCATCAAAGCCCCCCCAGACTGCAGCACATCAAACAAATGCATGGTCTTTGAGACAGTTGCAGGTGGAGAAACAATGGGGGAAACGCTATCGGCTATCTGGAGCAATTGAATGAACATATTTCTGTTGTTTTTTAGGCTATATGAAGGTGAGATTTTATTTTCTAAAAATCTTGATAAAGTTATTCCGCAGCAGCAAGTTCCCATGAGCGGAGTAGCTCTACCAGCACTACCACAGCCTTTTCCATATCCTGAATACTTACAAATTCATGCTTTGAGTGGAGTGCCATTTCTCCAGTGAAAATATTTGGACAAGGCAGTCCCATAAAAGACAACCGTGAGCCATCAGTTCCACCCCTCACGGGCAAGCTTAAAGGCTCAATTCCACATGCACGCATGGCATTATCTGCATGAGCAACAACTTCAGGATGTTTATCCAGTATTTCCCGCATGTTCCGGTATTGCTCATGAACCGTAAATGTATATGTTGCTCGTGGTTCAGAGGCCATTACTTCACGAAGTATGGATTCAAGGCGGGCCTCATGAACTGCAAGCATTTGTGTATCAAAATCCCTGATGATGAATTTAACAACTGCAGACTCCGCCCCTCCTTTAATATCAGTTGGATGTACAAACCCTTCCCGCCCTGCTGTTACTTCAGGGGACCACTCCTTATCAGGCAATGCTGCAATAAAATCGGCAGCAAGCTTAATCGCGTTTACCATTACTCCTTTTGCAGAACCAGGGTGAGCAATTACGCCATGAATATGCACTTCAACTCCATCAGCAGAAAAAGTTTCTGACTCCAAAGACCCTAACTCACTGCCATCAAGGGTATAACCAAAATCTGCCCCAAGCTTTTCCATATCGAGCTGTTCCACACCCCTCCCCACTTCTTCATCAGGGGTGAAAAGAATACGCACCGCACCATGTTTGATTTGATCATCGTACAAGAGTTTCCGGGCTAACTCCATAATGATGGCCACACCAGCTTTGTCATCTGCACCCAACAGGGTGAGTCCGCTTGCCGTGATGATATCATCCCCTATCTTCTGAAGCAGGTAGGGATGCTCCCTGGGGGAAATAACCTGTGTAGGATCATCAGGTAACACGATGTCCTGACCCTGATAGGTAGGATGGTAGATCGGTTTTACCGCCGTACCGCTGCAATCCGGAGCCGTATCAACATGTGCACAAAGGCAAATTACCGGTACCTTTTTAAGGGTATTTGCTGGAATAGTTGCATATACATAACCCCAATCATCGAGGTGTGTATCACTAACGCCCATTTCAAGCAATTCTTTGACCAGCAAAGCAGACAATTCCTTTTGCTTTGCGGTTGAAGGAAAGGTTTTACTCTCCGGATCACTTTGGGTATCGATCTGCACATACCGCATTAGTCTTTTCGCAATTTCCTGCATCTTGTATGGTTGAACTGCAAATTTATCGAAGGGATTTTTTTATATTTCATAAAATTATCTGACATGAAAAAAAGAATCATTGCCTCGCTTGTTGGAGGGCTAATTATCTTCTTCTGGCAATTCCTGTCCAATGCAGCGCTAGACCTTCATCGTCCGGCTTCACAGTACACTCCTAACCAAGATTCTATTCTGAGTTACCTTTCAACCCATCTAAAGGAAGGCAAATACTTCCTTCCAACCACGCCTGTTGGTGCAAGTGCTGAAGAAATGCAGCAGAGCATGGAAAAATCGATGGGCAAACCCTGGGCTATCATTGACTACAAGGAATCGATGTCTACCAATATGGGTATGAATATGACGCGGGGTTTCATCATTGACATCATCATGGTTTGGATGTTCATTTCCATCCTTTCACGCGGAAATATCAACAGTTTGGGAGGTATCCTTTACACTTCATTGGTAACAGGTTTTCTATCCTTCCTCTTCTTCCCTTATACCAATTTCATCTGGTATGAAAGTCCGGGTATCTTCATTGAAATGTTGGATGCTATTGCCTGTTGGGGATTGTGCGGACTCTGGCTGGGTTTTTACTTGCCGGAAAAACCGGTTATAGGCTGATTTGGTCAAACTGATTGGATAGTCGATTAGGCTGCATTATTGCTATCAAGGATTGAAACGGTGTCCGCGCAGGAAATCTGCTACAGGCATGCGTTTCTTTCCTTCCAATTGCATGGCTTCAACCAGTATCCAGCCATCGGCAGCTGCAAATTTCAAAAATGTTTTGCCATCTGTCTTCCATATACCGGCCTGTTCCTGATGCTGCTCAGCTGCATAGCTGGCAGCATATATTTTGAGTATTTTCCCCTCCAATGTAGTAAAAGCTCCGGGATAAGGCGACAATCCCCTTATCAAATCATAAATGGACTTTACACTTGCAGACCAATTGATTTTGCAGGTTTCCGTATGTATTTTGGGTGCAGCAGGCAAAGATTCCTGACCTGCAGCATCTGGCTGAGGGAATGGTTTTATTTTACCTTCACAATAGGCATGGAGGGTTTTGTAAACGAGTCCTGCACCAAGTACTTTCATTTCATCATGTAACTCACCTGCTGTTTCGTTTGGACGGATTTGAATGGTTTCCTGCATCAGGATATCGCCGGTATCAATGGCATGTTGCAGCTTAAAAGTTGTGATACCTGTCTGACTTTCCCCATTAATAATTGCCCAGTTGATAGGTGCTGCCCCTCTGTATTTCGGAAGTAGTGAGCCATGGAGGTTTATCGTGCCCATAGGTGGCATGTTCCAGACAGCTTCGGGTAACATTCTAAATGCCACAACAACTTGCAAATCGGCAGCCAGGCCTGTGAGTGTTTTTAAAAATTCCGTATCCTTTAACTTCTCCGGTTGCAGGATATGCAGGCCTTTTTCCGCAGCGTATTTTTTCACTGCACTCGGCGTCAGTTGCATGCCTCTGCCGGCTGGTTTATCAGGCGCTGTGATCACTGCAACAACATTGCATCCCTCCTCTACCAGCCTATCCAAAATGGTTACAGCAAAATCAGGAGTCCCCATGAATACCAACCTGCAATCTTTTAAAGGCTTCATGGGGGCAAAATTAGTGATTAAGGCGCAGATGGGCTACAGAACCTAGCCTTCAGGGTAAATCAGGTATTTCGCCCTGATTTTTTTAAAGCCTTCTAAGCCGGACTGCCAGCTTTTCCTGATATCCTGTTCAGAAATACCATTCTTTACCTGTTCCATCAACAGTGCATTTCCTGCAAGCTTATTGAAAAACGATGCCCTTGAATCACCAGATCTGGGTATGATGAAAAACTTATCTTTTTCCGGGAAAAGCCTGTAAGCTTCGAGTAGGTAAGACAAATGCAGACGGCCATTGACATTGGCAAAAACCACTTCGCTGCTGCCAGAAATATCCCATCCATAACAAAGCTGATCTTTGAGTTTGGGTGTCATGGCACCAGGGATAGCCCGGGGTGTAAAAGAAAACAGGCTTAATGGCAGTTGGGGATGACCGAAATATTGAAAAGGTTTAGGCGTACCCCTGCCCTCACTC
>JBDLTO010000354.1:0-10427 GCA_039805815.1 Bacteroidota bacterium
ATTAAAACGGATTAAGGTTTATAATATTGTTACCTGAAAGTGGAATTAGGTAATTACACTTAATTTCCACGTTTGCAAAGGTCCAACCTTTTGCCGGCTATTATGTTTAATGTATTGTGAAACATTACAATATAACTGAGATCAATACCTGGGAAAGGTTCAGGAGAGCCAATTTTGTGAATTCATTAAGTGGGTTCAGACCGGTAAGTCTTATTGCTACTATCGATAACGAGGGCATCAGTAACCTGGGGGTTTTCAGCAATATTGTGCACTTGGGTGCAGATCCCGCCCTCATAGCCTTTGTAAACAGACCCCGTGAAGCAGCGCCTCATACTATCCGGAATATTGAATCCAGAGGTTTCTTTACCATCAACCATATCCATCCTGCATTTGTTGAAAAGGCACACCAATGCAGTGCCAAATATCCCGATGGCGTGAATGAATTCGAAGCAGTGGGACTGACACCTGACTACAAGGGAGAATTCAGGGTTCCCTATGTTGCCGAGAGCATGGTTCAATTGGGAATGGAGCTATCAGAAATCATCCCCATGCGCAATGGTACTTTTTTGGTGATAGGTAGTCTGGTTCATGCGTATGTCTCTGAAGAGGCTGTTGCGCCAGATGGTTTCATCAACCTGGCTCAAGCGGATTCCTTGGTGAGTTTGGGGTTGGATGCTTACTATCAAGTCAATCCATTGCAAAGGTTCACCTACGCAAAGCCCGATAGGGCACCTGGCACCATTCCATTCTAACGTTCTGCCTTGTAATCAACAACAAACACTTTCTCCATGTGTGGACCCAAAATTTTTTGAAAATCAAGATGGGCAGGGTGCTTTTGGTAAATGACATCCCTGTCATGTTTATTGTTGAAAGTGAGGATGAAGCAATGGGTAAAGCCCTGGTGCCAGTTTTCAGGACTATCATTCAGCCCCCATTCCAATTGTTTAATGACAGGAATCTTATCTTTTAGTGAAGTGAACGACTGCACAACAGAATCAATGGACTTTTTCGAGCTTGATTCTTTGAATTTAAATATGACGACATGTTGTAAAGGCCCTTCCTTTGATTTTTCCTGTGCATTCAGGTTATTAGAGAGGAGGACAATCAATAAAAAGATAATATTTTTCATGGCAAGTGGTTATAAAAATGAATATTTTTTAAAGTAAACTGATTGGATCATCTACAATTCTGAAATTTTCATTCAGGTTATTTAGTGCATGAATATCCTGATCCAACAGTTCAAAATTAAAAATGCCAAAATTTTCCCTGATTCTGTTAGGGTTTTCAGATTTGGGGATGGTGGACAATCCCTGTTGTACGGCCCAGCGAAGGATGATTTGTGCAGGTGTTCTGCTGTATCGTTGTGCGAGTTGGACTATCCTTGGATCATCATGTTTATTGCCCCGCATCAATGGGGTGTAACATTGTAAACAGATTTGATGTCTTTGGCAGTAATCCAACTCTTCTTTGAGGTTTAAGAAGGGACTGAATTCAATTTGATTGACGGCAGGTGTAATACTTGAGTATTCATTCAGCTCATGCAAAAAGGGCAAAAGATAGTTTCCGGTTCCGATGGCTCCCACTAGTCCATCTGCATATAATTTCTCCAATGCCTTCCAGGTATCTTTTCGGGTGGCTTTAATGGGCCAATGAATTAGGAGTAAATCCACTTTTTCCAAACCCAGATCCAACAGACTTTGAGCATATGAACGAAGTGTTTCATCATATCCCTGATTGCAATTGTCGATTTTGGTGGTGATGAAAATCTCCTCCCGCGGGATACCACTTCTGCGGATGCCTTCACCCACTTCCTTTTCATTGCCATACATCTGAGCGCCGTCTATCAGGCGATAGCCTGTTTCCAGCGCAGTGCTTACGGCATTTACTGCCAATGCTCCTGACATGTTGTAGGTGCCCAATCCGAGTAACGGCATCCTTTTGCCATTGTTGAGCGTGGTGTAAAGTTGGTTCTCCATTTGATTACCAGGATTTGAGTCCGAGCAGTTTTTCACCTAGTTCACTTAGTGTTGCAGTAGTGTATTTTGTCTTTTCCCAATTTCTGGGGTCTCCGGGGAAGGCATATCCTTCCGGAGCGATACGGTCGCGCCAGGAATTGATGCGCCACTGGCGTTGGGCTTCATCGTTTTCCTGTACAGGCATCATGGATATGTATTGTGCTATCCTCACTTTATCACCAGAAAGGTTTGGCCTGATTCCATGTGGCAAAAGGCTGTTGAAAATCAACAGATCACCTGCCTCCAGTTTCACTTTCACCAGTTTGTCTTGGTATGCGGTGATATCCGGTTGATAACGGTTCCTATCTTCTGGCTGGGTCAGTTTCCAAGTGTCGTAATCCCGCATCAATTCAGGTATACATTGAAATCCGCCCATGTTTTCATCCGTCTGGTCTGCCAAAGCCAATACACCCTGCACATTCTGTGGTTTGGTCTCCGGGTCATAATCCCAATGGATGAATCCTTTGAATTCAAATCCCTCCCGCATCGGGAAATTCAGATTGGCTCTGTCTATCGTTACCCAAAGCTTTTGAGTACCCCAAACATCCGAAAATGCTTCGTGCACCCGCGGGGTCTGCCTGTTGTCCCACTGCAGTTGGTGGTTGTACACTTCAACCATGCCACTATTGGTCAGTTCCTTCATCCGCATTTCCGCACGGGGAGGGGCGTACCAGGTGGACATATCATTGGGGTCTTTTTCTTCAAATTCCCAGAGGAATGCAGCCGTTTTCAGTGCCTGCTCACGCGGAACCGCTTCTTTGATCACCACATAGCCGTTGTGGATCCAGAATTGCCAATCGGCCTCACTCAGCACCCGCAGGGGTTGGCCATTCGACCGGTCATTCAGTTTAACCTGGCTGCTTGTGGCAGTGGAAGGGTTTCCCGGAATGTCTTTGTGGTTTTGGTTGGCCATGGTAGGCTGCATGGTTGGTTGCATCGTAGGTTGCATAATCGAAAGTTTATTGCTTTAGTCAGGTAAAAGTAGCAGACCTGACCGCCTGTTTTTCCTCCAAAATTGACTAATATTTGTACAATATTGATATTTATAGTATATTCAGTTATGATTGGTGTCAATAAAGGGCAATATGTTCAGGCTTTGGAGCAAATCCTGCCGGATGAGAACAGTTCCTTTCACCTGATGGTCAATCCCCGGCTGCATGATTTCTTTTTCTGGCATTTTCATCCTGAATTGGAAATTGTTTTCATCACTGGAGCTGATGGTACCAGGCATGTTGGAGATCATATTACTTCATTTAAGGGCAGCGATCTGGTGATGATTGGGTCATACATCCCACATCTCAATTTTGATTATGGGATTCAGACCCACTATGAGAAAACGGTGCTTCATTTGCAGGAAGACTTTCTCGCTGACATGCTGGAGCGAACCCCTGAAATGCATGAAATCAAACAGTTGTTCAGGATGGCCGCCCATGGTCTGGCATTTGGAGAGGGCATCAAACAGGAAGTGGGGCCCCGGCTGAAAAAACTCAATCAGCTTTCAGGATTTCCCCAATTTTTAGAGGTGCTTCATATTTTGCATTTGCTTGCTGTTACGGAGGACCGTGTCTTGCTGCACAGCATTCCTTATGAAAACCGCATGCACAGAAAGGAGCAGGACAGGCTGAGGCGAATTTACGACCTGATCGACAGCCGGTACCGTGAGTACGTCAGTGTGGAAGAGGTTGCAGCTGCTGCCAATATGGGCAGGGAGGCATTTTGCCGATATTTCAAAAAGATGACCCGTTTGACATTTGTTGAATTCCTCAACCATTATCGGATCAATCAATCCAAACGCCTGTTGAGGCAGGGTAAAACAATAACCGCCGCCTGTTACGGCAGCGGTTTCGAGAGTCTTTCCTATTTCAACAGGGTATTTAAAAAGTACAGCGGGGAATCACCCTCCACTTTCAGAAAGCGGTTGGTGTTGGATTGATCATTTGGCGTTTTTTACAAATCGATTCAACCAGTCATTTTGTTCCCACAAGAGGTGCAGGAGGTTTTCCTTTCCCCGATAACCATGTGCTTCGTAAGGCAGGTAAACGAGTCTCACTGAACCACCATGGCCCTTGATGGCGTTGTATAACCTTTCGCTGTTGATGGGGAATGTTCCGGGGTTGTCATCAGCTTCACCATGAACCAGCAAAATGGGCGTTTTGATTTTGTTGGCATAGCTGAACGGACTCATCTTATAATACAGTTCAGGCGCTTCCCAGTAAGTTCGCTCTTCTGCCTGGAAACCAAATGGGGTAAGCGTTCTGTTGTATGCGCCACTCCGTGCAAGTCCTGCTTTAAACAGACCGGTGTGGGCCAGCAAGTGGGCCGTCATGAAAGCTCCATAACTGTGTCCGCCTACTGCTACTCTATTGGGATCTGCAATCCCCATACCTGAAAGGGCCTTTATCGCAGCCTCAGCATTGAGTTTGAGTTGTTCAATAAAACTGTCATTGGGTTTGCTTTCCGGATTGGCAGCTACGATTGGCATTTCTGCATTGTCAAGTACTGCGTAACCCTGGGTTACATAGAAAATGGGAGAGCCCCAGCTCAGGGTTGTGAAGCGGTCCTTGCTTCCCCTCACTTGTGCGGCATCAGCTGCACTGTTGAATTCACGGGGGTATGCCCACATCAAGAGCGGCAAGGGACCATCCTTCGTTCTGTCATATCCTTTTGGCAAATAGAGATCTCCTGTGAGATCAACGCCGTCGGCCCTTTTGTATTTGACTTTTTCTTTGGTTACACCTATCAATGCAGGGTAAGGGTTTGTAAATGCTGTGATTTGTTGATCTGCTGTATTGGATTTCAGGTTTTTGATGAAGTAATTGGGTACTTCGGTTTGACTTTCCCTACGGATAATCAATTGCAGGTTTTCAGCATTCAAAACCGTTACAACAGTTTCGTAGGTGCCTGGTTGTGCACGCCAGAGGATGGTTTGTTTTTTGGACTGCAGATCGAATTCGGCGAGGTACGGGAGGTCTCCATTGGGCGAAGATCCAACAGGATTGTTCATCAGTATCCGCTTGTTATCAAGCAGGTCAATCACTGGTCTTCCGAATGCTGATTTTGTCAGTACAGGTGAACCAGGATTGTTATAGGCATCGGTGGTATTTCTTTCAAACAGCATTTCCACTGCGCCGGTAGAAGGGTCTAGCTTGCTGGCTTTCTGTAATTGTTTGCCTGAAAGCCCTTCATTCACCCAGGCAAAATGTTCATTACCCCAAATCAATCCACGGAAGCGGAATTTTGTTTTTACCAGAATGGATGGTTGTGAGGTGAATGGCGCTGTTAATGCGTAGACAACATCGTGGTATTCCACATTTTTTTTGATCAGGCCGCTATCCAATGGCTCACACCAGGTGATGGTGGCAGCAGCATCGTTTCTCCATGCAAATGAACGGGGTACCATTTGAACATTGTCGTATCCACTGGGGGTGGTTTCACCTGAGGGTAGGTTGGCCAATACTTTAACTGTTTTACCATTCATGTCTTGTAAAGAAATCTTGCTAGCAAATGAATAAGCGGTGACCAGATAAGAGAATGGTTTTTGGATGGTTTCTGTGAGCAGGTATTTTTTATCAGGACTTACCTCAAATGAAGTATAAATTGATGGCGTTCCCATTTTTATTTCTATTCCTTTGCTGTTCTTCATTAACTGGGATGTAGTGAGAAAGGCAAATGCTTCCTCATCATAAGGTGAACGGATAAGGTCTTGGTATGTGCGGCTTGGTGCGGCTTTGCCTACGCTTTCCTGTATGGATGGACCCACAGGCGTGATGGGCTTTTTGGGCATTGATGAAGCAGGTTTTGTGATGGCTGTGTAGAGTAGCGTTTCTTCACTGATCCAAGTGAAAACAGGTCCCAGTGTGGCGTTCAAAGCTGTTTTGTTGATTTTGGCAGCAATGGCTTTTTCAACTAAAACAACATAGAGGTCAACACGGCTTCCAGTGGTATGGGTGAAGGCAATTTGTTTTTCATCCGGACTCCAGGTGATGTTACTGGCCAGCAGGTTGGCCGGCAAGCCAACAATTTGTGTTTCTTTTCCTGTTTTGATATTTTTCAATCGCAGACCGTTGACAAAATTTTGCCTGCTGGGTGAGAAGTTATTCGGGTTGAGGCGTAATCCCGCGACCCTTGTTTCGGGTTGGCCCAATTCTTCCACTGTGGGATAGGAATTGCGCTCAATAATAAGCATCCAAGAGGCTTTTTTATCTATGCTCACGGCCGGGGTAGGTTTTGCGAGCAGCAAATCTGAAATTACTTTTGGCGGAGTTTGATAACTTTTGATTTCCTGGCTTTTTACTGTCAGGTTAAAGAGCAATGTGGTGAAAAAAAGAAGGTATCTCATACAGATGGTTTCGATAAAGTTAATGCAATTATTCACCTATAAAGTTGAGATTGGGTGAATAGTTTAGTTGTTGCCTCTTGGCTCATTTCATTATCTTCGCGCCACAAAACTGCTGAATATGTCACTACTTGTATTTGGAACCATGGCCTTTGATGCAATTGAAACTCCTTTTGGTAAAAGTGATCGCATCATTGGCGGAGCAGCAACATATATTGCGCTCAGCGCTTCCAATTTTATTACACCCATCAAACAGATTTCTGTTGTGGGAGGTGATTTTCCGCAGGAAGAACTCGATCACCTCAGCAGTCTCGGAGTTCATTTGGAGGGTGTTCAAATCAAGAAGGACCAGAAGTCCTTTTTCTGGTCTGGCCGCTATCATATGGACATGAATGAGCGGGATACACTTGACACTCAGCTCAATGTATTGGCTGATTTTAGTCCGGTTGTACCAGACAGTTACCAGGATGCTGAGTTTGTCATGCTGGGGAACGGTGTTCCAGCCTTGCAGCACAGTGTGTTGAAGCAAATGACGAATAAGCCCAAGCTGGTGGTCATTGATACCATGAATTTCTGGATGGAGACGGCAATGGCTGATTTGGAAGCATTGCTCAAGGATGTAGATGTTTTGCTGGTGAATGACAGTGAGGCCAGGCAGCTGAGCGCTCAGTTTTCATTAGTGCGCGCAGCAAAAGAAATCATGTCAATGGGTCCAAAATATGTTGTTATCAAGAAAGGAGAACATGGAGCACTTTTGTTTCATGGTGATCAGGTTTTTGTGGCACCTGCACTTCCTCTTGAAGAGGTTTTTGATCCTACCGGAGCGGGAGATACTTTTGCTGGGGGATTTATCGGGCACTTGGCACGAACCAAAGATATTTCCTTTGAAAATATGAAATCTGCCATCATAGTTGGATCAGCCATGGCTTCCTTCTGTGTTGAAAAATTTGGCACTACCCGCATGCGTGAAATCAGCAGAGAAGATATTCTCAACAGGATTCAGCAGTTTGTAGAGCTCGTTAATTTTGACATTAATTTGGTTTGAAACTACTGAACTGCAATCATCCTTTTCAATTTCTTTGACTTTCCGTTTACACTGAGGATATCTATCAGCAGCACGTAAACACCCTTTTTGATTATTTTATTACAGATAGTACCATTCCAATGCAGTACGCCTGATGTACCGCAAAGTGCGTTATTGATAATTTTTCCAAGCAGCACCCCTTGCTGATCAAATAAATTACAGGTTAGCAGGTTGCCATTTCGGTTGAATCGATAGTGAATACCCATCGTGTCATCTGTTCCGTTATTGTCTGGTGAAATGACAGCGGGAATTATACTGATTTCCGTGGTATTGAGATCAGTTGTTCTATGCTGACTATTTTGACGGGTTGGGGTGCCGTAACCTGATGCAGAAGAGGCTGAGTGCCAGTTATCCGGATCATTTGTGGGATAAATCCAGCTGATGCGTTCCAGGGATACACCTTCACGCGTGTTTAGCAGTGGAAAATGCATTTGCTCATCATAGTTGAATGCGTCTATGGTTGTACCTTGTTTTGTCAGCACGCTTATATTACCCTTGTCGTCTGGCAAAGAAGGCATGGCTGTTGTCTTGATGATATTTTTGTTTTTAACTGCCCATTTTTTTGACAGATAGGCTGAATCTACAGTGAAAACCAAGTGATCTCCTGGAAAAAAATTCCTGTCTTTTGTGCTTGCCGGAAATGCAGCAGTTGTAAAGCCCGCATTATTTTGTGTAGCCAGCAGTATGCTTTTTGTATTCAGCACTTTATTGGAAACGTTGACAAGCTCCACAAAATCAGCGCCACTTGATTCCGGATTGAATAGAAGCTCATTGATTAACACATCACCTTTTCCTGGCTGATTTACCAAACTTGTCTGCGTTGTGATAGAATCAGTCTCGATAGAGCTGCAATGCTTGATATTTTTTCCAGTAAGGGTATATATTTTATCTGGTAGCAGTGCCGTTTGCAGGGTAATTTTTACCTGATTGAAAAAAGGAGGAATTGCTTCAGTTCTAATGATGCTGCCAACTGCAGGAGCGATATAATAGTTAGCTGCAAGTGAAGCTGAAATACTGTCTGCACCCTGATTTAGCTCAAGCAGCAGTGAGGACTCATTTTGTGCAATACAATTTATTGCCATGACTCTTGGAACAGGCATTTTGGAATTGGGTAAACTGTTCATCCGTCCCGGTGTACCGCCTTTATTATCCACACTTGAAAACCAGTTGTAAGGGTTGCATGGCTGATTTGGATCTGCCATTTCAAGGCTCCAGCCACCTGCTTCTTTTACAATATTATCGTGCATGCCCGATTCATAAGCCATGGCATGAATGGCTTGTCCATCAGGAGCGATTAAGGCTATTATACCTGATTCATTCAACAATGACGGAAAGCTGGTGACACCAATTACGCCTAAGGAGGAATCAAAATTGTTGACCTGAGTTCGGGGACAAAGAATCACAAGACTGTCTGGCTGAAGGATCCAGCCCGTATTGATGGATGCCGTGCTGTTGCCATTGCTAATTTTCCATTTAAGGAGGTTAACGGGTTTCTTTGAAATATTTTTCAGCTCAATGTATTCTGTATTGGGTAAACCTACTGTAGGTGATGGGTCAGGCATGATTTCATTGATCAATACATCATATTTGTTTACCTGTGCCTCCAGGTGTATGCAACCCAATAACATCAGCCCCATCAACATCCTCATGAAACAAAACTAATGCCCTTGAAAAAAGATTGAAAGGTGAAAAAACAATTTTTTGGCAGAAAAAAACATGATGATTAGTTTTGCGGAGCAATGATGAAAAATAAACATACAAAAAAGAACAAGAAACAGTCCCACCGGGAAGGTTAGTTCTCATTTGTATGATTCAAATATGTAACAGCCTTCCAAATTTGGAAGGCTTTTTTTTAACCATCCCGCAAGGGACAAAAAGAACAAAATGAAAGTCGCAGTCGTAGGTGCAACTGGTTTGGTAGGCACCAAAATGTTACAGGTACTGGCAGAGAGAAATTTTCCTGTCACTGAATTGATCCCAGTAGCCTCAGAGAAATCTGTGGGAAAAGAAGTAGCGTTTATGGGTAAGCAGTATAAGGTTGTTGGCATGCAGACTGCGATAGACATGAAGCCGGCTGTTGCACTCTTTTCTGCTGGTGGTGGTACTTCCACTGAATGGGCACCAGCTTTTGCTGCAGCAGGTATTACCGTTATTGATAATTCTTCTGCATGGAGGATGGACCCCACCAAGAAGTTGGTGGTGCCTGAAATCAATGCAAGTGAGTTGACGGCTGACGATAAAATCATTGCCAATCCCAACTGTTCAACAATTCAGATGGTGGTTGCGCTTGCACCATTACACAACCGCTACAAGTGCAGGAGGATAGTAGTAAGCACTTACCAAAGTGTTACGGGAACAGGTGTTAAAGCCGTCAATCAGTTGATGAATGAAAGGCAGGGTATTGCAGGTGAGATGGCATATAAGTATCCCATTGACCTCAATGTTATTCCACAGATTGATGTGTTTCTGGAGAATGGCTATACCAAGGAAGAGATGAAGATGGTTTTGGAGACCAAGAAAATCATGGGTGATGATAGCATACGTGTAACAGCAACAACCGTCCGTATACCAGTTATGGGCGGTCACAGTGAAAGTGTCAATATCGAATTTGAAGATGAGTTTGAAATGGCAGAGGTTCGGAATTTGCTTTCATCCGCACCTGGTGTTGTACTTGTTGATGATCCCGCATCACAGCAATATCCTATGCCGATGGATGCACATGAACGTGATGAAGTATTTGTTGGTCGCTTGCGCCGCGATGAAACACAGCCCCGAACTTTGAATATGTGGATTGTTAGCGACAACCTGCGTAAGGGAGCTGCTACCAATGCTGTTCAGATTGCTGAATACCTGATGGGTAAGGGGATGATTGGGTAAATCGGGGGCATGAGGCATACGGGGAAAGGCAAGAGTGACAAGTGACTAGTGACAAGTTATGAGAGTAAAGGCAAGAGTGACTAGTGACAAGTTATGAGAGTAAAGGCAAGAGTGA
>JBDLTO010000355.1:0-7048 GCA_039805815.1 Bacteroidota bacterium
CACCCACTTACAGATCTGGGACTTGCACAATTTCTGGAAGATGCAAAGAAAATGTGATTATACAGTTTGAAAAAAGTAAACAAGTCTTGAACTTGGAAGTGTAACTTCACTAGAGATTCCACCAATAGTTAAACTTCAATACAAGAGCCCTGTTTTTTACATTAAATGGAGCAGGATAGTAATTGTCTGTGTAAACAATAAAAAGATCAGATGCTGGCTTATATCGCCACTGTAACCTTGTATTCAGATTAATATTTTCTTGTTGATTATTATATTGAAGGAATGTTGTAAAGAAGAGTGTATTTGTGAAAGTGACATCAATCCTTGGACCAACAAGCCAAAATGTGGTTTTATTCCAGGGTTCTGGAAGATTTATATGATTATAACTGGCACTCAAGGTTGCGCTTACGAAAGGTTGGAACCGGTAACCCAAATCAACACTGATGAAGGTTCTTGTGCCATTTTGATAGTAACCGCCAAATCTTGTTGAAAATCCATACGTCAACAATTGTTGGGGTTTTGATGTGAATTGATTACCAATTGCATTCCATTGGTGCTTTGTTCCTCTTGCTAAAGTATCTTTATTGAAGTTTGTCGGGTCAAATGGTTGAAGCAGTTTGATGTAGTCATTGGAAATCCACTGGGTGAAAGTCGATTGATTTCTCAAAGCCAATGTATAAGCCATGAATGTTGTATTCTCTGTAAAATTGAAAGAACGGTCAAAAAAATTGAAAGACTCAATTTTGACGGAATGGCTTGCTATTTTTGGATTTTTAACAAAGAAAAATCTGGCAATTCCCGGAGTTAATTTAAAATAATCCTTTCTCGGAACGAAGCCAACATCAGCCGTATATTGCTTACCAACATATTCCTGTTGCCAGGATGCAAGCCACTTCTTACTGCTGTACTGTAAATTTGCTGCATGCACCCAGTCCTCTCTACTTTTTGAATTAGATAATGATCTGAGTAAAAATGCTTTGCCCGTCCAAAGATTATTTGCCGAAGCCAAATTGTATTCAATGCCGATATTGCGGTTGAATGGATTCAAGAGATAACTGGGGTCTTTTTCATCCCTGGATAGAATCTGATTCCTGTTAACGAAGATTAAGCCCAGATTTGAACGGCTGAAAACCTTCCTTTGTAATGCAAATACAGTATAGTTTTGTATAGGGGTTTTGGTATCGGTTACCCTGTCAGTTTGCATGTTCATGAACCCCATCCGCCAATCTTTATTCAATTTTCCACTTAGCCTGGCACCAAACTGAATAGGGGCATTTAATCCTATTCTCCTTGAGAAGAATGGGCGAATGGTATTGTATCCAAAATTGTTAAACTGGTCTCCGTTTTCAATAAAAAACTGTCTTCTTTCGGGGAAGAAAAGCTCAAACCTGTCAAGGTTTGTTACCTGGCGGTCAACCTCCACCTGCGAAAAATCCGGATTAATAGTTAAATCTAGGTTTAAGGAAGAGGTTACTGCAACTTTTGCATCAATCCCAATTTGTCTTTTATAACTTGTGGGTTTATTTGCTTCATGGTTCTTGGTACCCCCTCCAAGAACATAAGGAATAACTGAAATATTGGTTCCTGCCTCGGGTGGTGGCTCATCCCAGATTAATTGTCCTGTATAGGCAAGAGATGCTGTCGGAAATTGTCGTGGAACAGGTGCCCAGCTAGATTTTTCAGCCTTTGTAATATCTAATCTGCTGAATTGAATTCCCCAGGTTGTGATACCGTTTTTATACCTTATGGTTTTAAATGGAATTGATGCTTCCCATATCCATTTTTCGTCATCATAAGATACGGCCGATGACCATTTGTTATCCCAGTTTAGGTCAGCTTTCCCACCATCATACAACAAACCATCCCATTGTGCGCCTGCAGCGTTGGATCCGAAAGTAAATCCGTTTGTTTGGTCGTTGAACGGATCCATAAACAGTAAAAAATTATCATTTTTACCGAAGTTGAAGTCCCTTTTCAAAGACTCTACCATATAGGGCTGGTTCTTGGACTTGTAACAAACTGCTAAGATGTACAAATGATCTTTATCATAAGCCATTTTTACATCTGTTCTAACCATTGCTTTGCTGGTATCCATTGGTAAGACCATATGGAAATCACTTGCAATTGCGCATGATGCCCAAGCTTGATCTTCCTGTCCGTCAACCTTTATAGTTGCATTAAGCTTTTTGATGTAGTACTTAAATTCTGAATTCTTTCTTTGCCCGTATGTTGTTAGGGTTAAAAAGGACAACAAAATTATGCTTAATGCAATTGATTGCTTCAATGTTGATTTATTATACGGGTTTAAGCCACCGCTTGTTTGACCAATTCTGCAGCTTCACTCAGTAGTATTGCACTTTGCACCTGAAGACCACTTTCATCAATCAGCTTTTTAGCCTCAACAGCATTGGTTCCCTGAAGCCTTACAATAATCGGTATATTGATGTTACCTAGGTTTTTGTATGCTTCAATTACACCTGATGCAACCCTATCGCAACGTACAATACCTCCAAAGATATTGATGAGGATTGCCTTTACATTAGGATCCTGCATGATGATTTTAAATCCAGCCTCAACAGTCTGTGCGTTGGCAGTTCCCCCTACATCCAGGAAGTTTGCAGGCTCACCACCACTTAATTTGATCATATCCATGGTTGCCATGGCAAGACCGGCTCCATTTACCATGCAACCAACATTACCATCCAGTTTGACAAAATTAAGGTTGAATTTTCCAGCTTCAACTTCGGTTGGATCTTCTTCTGAAAGGTCCCTCATTGCTGCAAGATCAGCATGTCTTCCCAATGAATTCTCGTCAATGCCCATTTTGCAATCAACTGCAATGATTTTATCATCAGCAGCTTTAAAAAGCGGATTGATTTCAAGCATTGAGCAATCAAGGCCAACGTATGCGTTGTAAAGATTGGTAACAAATTTTACCATATTCTTGAATGCATCACCACTTAGCCCCAGATTAAAGGCTATTTTGCGAGCTTGGAATCCCTGTAATCCACCTGAAGGGTGAACACTCTCGCGGAATATTTTTTCAGGTGTGTCATGCGCTACATCTTCAATATTCATTCCTCCTTCTGTGCTGTACATGATGACATTCTGACCAGAAGCCCTATCTAATAAAATTGATAAATAAAACTCTTTTCTTTCAGATAGGCCATCATAATACATATCCTGAGCGACGAGTATTTTACTTACCAGTTTACCGGCAGGACCTGTCTGTATGGTAACAAGTGTGCCACCAAGTATTTTTTCAGCAAATTCCTGAATGTCTTCGAGACTCTTACCCACTTTTACGCCATTGATACCTGTTTCTTTTACCTGCCCTTTTCCGCGTCCTCCGGCATGAATTTGTGCTTTTACAACAGCAAATTTACTTCCGCTTCTATCCTTGATTTGTTCGTATGCCGCAACAGCTTCTGCAACTGTGCTGCATGCAACACCTTCCTGAACAGGTACATTATACTTCTTCAGTAATTCCTTGGCTTGATATTCGTGGAGATTCATGTATTAGTGAGTTTTTGCAAATATAATACAGCCAAAGCATTTTTCCGTTTCATTTGGGGGATAAAAAAAGGGCAAATCAACTGATTTGCCCTTGGTATTTGAAATAATGTAAAATTACTTGCCTTGATTCTCCGGACGAAGGCTTCTGACTGTTTTGCCTGCTTGCCACATTTCACTCTCTCTGAGTTCTTTCAGCTCAACTTCAAGTTTTTCACGGTAGTCTGGTTGTGAATTACTGTCAATGCTGCGTTGACTTTCTTTTCCTGTTGAAACACTATCATACAGATCGTTGAATACAGGAAGTGTAGCATCTCTAAACTTCTTCCACCAATCAAGTGCCCCACGCTGAGCAGTTGTTGAGCAATTGGCATACATCCAGTCCATTCCATTTTCAGCAACAAGCGGCATGAGTGACTGTGTTAACTCCTCAACTGTTTCATTGAAGGCTTCGGAAGGGGAGTGTCCTCTTTCACGTAAAACCTGGTATTGAGCAGCAAAAATACCCTGAATTGCACCCATCAGTGTGCCACGTTCACCAGTAAGGTCACTGAAAACTTCTTTTTTGAAATTTGTTTCAAAAAGATAGCCGCTTCCAATTGCAATACCTAGAGCAACAACACGTTCGTGAGCCCTCCCTGTTGCATCCTGAAAAATTGCATAGCTGGAATTCAATCCCCTGCCTTGAAGGAACATCCTTCTGAGTGAGGTGCCTGAACCCTTTGGAGCAACAAGAAATACATCTACATCTGCTGGTGGGATAATGCCAGTTTGCTCATTGTAGGTAATGCCAAAACCATGCGAAAAGTACAATGCCTTTCCAGGTGTCAGGTGCTTTTTAACTGTAGGCCATAAAGCAATCTGAGCGGCATCGCTGAGGAGGTAGCAAATGATGGTACCTTTCTCAAGGGCCTCTTCAATTTCAAACAAAGTTTCTCCGGGAACAAATCCATCAGCAATGGCTTTATCCCATGTTTTTGAATTTTTACGTTGACCCACAATTACATTTACACCATTTTCCTTCTGGTTCAATGCTTGCCCTGGACCCTGAACACCGTAGCCAATAACAGCTACTACTTCATTTTTTAATACTTCCTGTGCTTTAGAGAGTGGAAATTCTTCCCTTGTAACTACATTCTCTTCAACCCCACCGAAATTTAACTTTGCCATAATCCTGTTGTTTTGTTGGTTTTGATTGTATATTAAAAATTTAAACGATTGCAGAAGCTGATTCTTCTTCAGATATGAAATCATCAGTAAGGGAGGTAACGGGTTCAGCGTCTTCAAACTCCCTTAACTTTTCATGAAACCCTTTGCTGTCTTTGATAATCGCAACACGAGCGCTCCTTACAAACTCAATCAATCCGTATGGAGCCAAAACTTCTATCAGCTTGTCTGTTTCTGCTCGCTGTCCGGTAGTCTCAAAAATGGTGTAATCCCGGGTGATAGCTACCACTCGTGCACCATAACTCCTGAGCAACCTTTCTACCTTGATTTTTTCAGCCACAATATCTGTAGGAACTTTATAAAGAGCAAGTTCCTGCCAGATGATGTTATCGTTGGTATGGTAGTATGCTTTTAAAACATCAACCTGTTTTTCAACCTGTCTCACAATCTTCCTCACGGTTTCTTCAGTTTCTGTGATGACGATATTGAATCGATGGATACTTTCAATTTCGGATGGAGATGTGTTTAAGCTGTCAATGTTTATTTTTCTCCTTGAAAACATGATGGCTATTCTATTCAGTAAACCAACCTGGTTTTCTGTGTAAATAGTAAGTGTATATTCATTTTTCATTTGACTTATTTTAATCTTATTTCGCTTACGCCACATCCCTGCGGAACCATTGGGAAAACATTGTTCTCTTTGCCAACAAAAACCTCCAGCAAATAGGCTCCTTTATGGTTAAGCATAGTTGCTAAAGCATCTTGTAATTCCTCCCTTTTGGATATGGAATTACCTGCTATACGGTAACCTTTGGCTACAGCAACATAATCAGGACTTTCAATATCCACGAAGGAATATCTCTTTTCATGAAAAAGTTGTTGCCATTGCCTTACCATACCGAGGAATCGATTGTTCAGAATGAGGATTTTGACATCAATATTATTTTGCATGATGGTACCTAGTTCCTGAATGGTCATCTGAACACCACCATCTCCAATCACTGCCACAACCTGTCTGTCTTTTGCACCATATTTTGCTCCTATAGCTGCTGGAAGGGCAAATCCCATTGTTCCAAGTCCACCTGAAGTGACATTGCTTTTGGAACTATTGAATTTGGCATACCTGCACGCAACCATTTGATGCTGTCCCACATCAGTTACAATGATTGCATCTCCATTGGTTAATTGGTTTAATTGATAAATTACCTCACCCATGGTCATAATGTCAACAGTGGGATGTAATTCATCCTGAATAACCGATTCCACTTCTTTTTCCATGCAAGTTGTAAATCTTGAAACCCATTGATGGTGTTCTTTTTTTTCCAACAAAGCAGTAATCAATGGAAGTGATTCTTTGCAGTCGCCCCAAACAGGTACATCTGCCTTTACGTTTTTATCAATTTCTGATGGATCGATGTCAAGGTGAATTACCTTAGCCTGTTTTGCATAACGGTCAAGTCTGCCTGTTACCCTGTCATCAAATCGCATGCCTACTGCGATTAACACATCGCATTCATTTGTTAATACATTTGGTCCGTAATTACCATGCATCCCTAACATACCCACATTTTGCGGATGATCTGTAGGTAAAGCACTCAATCCAAGTATGGTCCACGCTGCAGGAAGTCCGGCTTTTTCTATAAACTGTTTGAACTCCTGCTCTGCTTTTCCGAGAATAACCCCCTGTCCAAATATAACGAGAGGTCTTTCTGCTTTATTGATCATTTCAGCAGCTGCCCGGATATATTCTTTTCTTATAATCGGCTTGGGTCTATAACTTCTGATGTGGGTACATTTTGTATACCCGGAATAATCAAATTTTTGCAATTGAGCATTCTTCGTGATGTCAATCAGAACGGGACCTGGTCTTCCGCTTCCGGCAATATAAAAGGCTTTTGCCATAATTGCAGGAATCTCATTGGCATCTGTTATCTGATAATTCCATTTGGTTACAGGTGTGGTGATGTTGATAACATCTGTTTCCTGGAAAGCATCAGTGCCAAGCAGATGGGCAAAGACTTGTCCAGTTATACACACCAAGGGAGTTGAGTCAATCATGGCATCAGCCAAGCCCGTTACCAGGTTGGTAGCACCCGGACCGCTGGTAGCAAAAACAACGCCTGTTTTTCCGGATGTTCTGGCATAACCCTGGCCAGCATGAATGCCTCCCTGCTCATGTCTTACAAGTATATGTTCCAGATGGTCCCTGTAATCATAAAGCGCATCATATATAGGCATGATTGCTCCACCAGGATACCCGAAAATGGTTTCAACACCCTCTGCGATCAATGCATTTAACACTGCTTCACTTCCTGAAATTTCAGTTTTTATTTCAGCTGTTACAGCCATATCTGTTGTAGTTTCTGTT
>JBDLTO010000356.1:0-4643 GCA_039805815.1 Bacteroidota bacterium
ATAGGCGCGCATGAACTTTGATTCACCGTTCAAACGCTCAATCAACGCAGCAGAGAAACCTGCTGGTGATTTGGAGAGGTTGCTGATGGCAATGTTGCAGGCCCTGATCCTCAGGTACATGTTGGACCAGCTGAGGGTACCATTGACCCATCCGATATCTGCTGGATTTGACCTCGATTCGGTAATGGTAGTGATACCACGACCCGGGTGGGTAAATGAAGCCTCATCGGTGAGTGATGCAAGCATCTGCTCATCAAATCCGCCATTGCCCAGACCTCCGTAGAGTTCGGTTACGAACGCCTCTGTCAAACTCGGGTCGGTCCATACCGTCGACTCAGACAACTGGTCGAGAGGCTTAGTGTTGAGAAAATCACTGTTACACGAAGTGTATAACAATGCTGATATCGCCACTGTAAAAGATAAAAACTTTGTTTTCATTGTTTCGTTTTTTTACGGTTTATAAGGTGGCAGTGAATCCAAAATTGATGATTCTGGACTGTGGGTAGTACTGACCAGTGGAATTTACGGTTTCCGGATCATATACCTTCAGTTTGTCTAACGTAAATAGGTTCAAACCATTGGCATAAACTCTACACTTTTTGAAACCAATCTTGCTGATCAGCTTTTCAGGCATGTTATAACCGAGTTCGAAGTTCTTGAGACGGATGTAATCTGAGCTGCGCAGCCAGTAAGTATTGTTACCAGAGAAATACTGGTCATTCCTGTTGGCAATACGGGGATGAACGCTGCTTGGATTGTCTACAGTCCAGCGGTTTTCGTAGATATCAAGGAGATAGTTACCAATATTTCCAGACTCACCGGCACTTACATATTGCAATGCACCTGCGGCTCCTTGGAAAAGAACAGTCAAATCGAAATCTTCATAATTCGCACTCAGGTTGATACCGCCTTGGAAGAGAGGGAGCTGGGTTTTGTCCCAACGCACCTGATCATTCGGATCGATTTTACCATCCTTGTTGTAATCCTGGTATTTCATGTCACCAGGCCTCAGGGTATTTACGATAGCCTTGTAATTGATAGTGTTGGCATCAATTTCCTTCTGATCCCTGAATACACCATCATATACATAAGACTGGAAAGTGTACATTGGTCTTCCGGTTGTCTTCTGCCATTCGGGAGCTCCGGGAGCCTCGTCCCAGAACAACACCTTATTCTTGGCATAACCGCCGTTAACGGATACGTTGAAGTTAACCTTACCTACTTGACCTCTATAACCCAACATCATGTCAATACCACTGTTGGCCACTTCTCCGATATTCTGAGCTGGGAGTGTAAGACCGGTAGACTGGGGAACAGACGCATTCTTCACCCAAAGGATGTCAGTGCGCTTGTTGTAGAAATAATCCACTTCAAAGGAGATCTTGTTATTCAGCAAGCGGCCTTCCAGACCGATGTTGGAGTTGTTGGCAACTTCCCACTGGATATTGTTGTTGGGGATCTTGGTTTCGAACAAGGTCTTGGTTTCTGTGTTGCCAATGATATAGCTTCTGAAACCGTAGGTAGACAAGTACTGATAAGTGGCGATCTGATCGTTACCCATCTGACCCCATGAACCACGTACTTTCAAATAATTGAATACGGGCAATTTGTCGAGCATGAAATTCTCTTCTGACAATACCCAGCCAGCCATCACACCGGGGAAGAAACCGAAACGGGTTGCTTCTGGGAAGATGTCTGAACCGTCATAACGCCAGAGGAATTCGAGGAGATATTTCTCTTTGTAGTTGTAGGCAGCACGACCGAAATAGTTCAAACGAGCACGCTCATAAGCACCCCCACCATTGTTTTTCTCCAGGTCACCACCCGCAAACATCTGATCGAGCGCAGTGGAGATGAAGTAACGGCGGAAGGCATTGAAGTTGTCACCATCAATGGTCTCCTTGTTGGCACCAGCCAATACAAGCAAGCCATGATCGTTGAACTTACGCTCATAAGTGGCAATACCACCCAAGAGAATATTCAACTGGTTTTCAGAGCCTTGGGTAAGCCTTGGCTCTGCTGGTCCGCGCTTGCTGGCCACAAGTATAGGTGTTTTACCATCAGCCTCGAAACCTGTACCACGCTCATAAAGTGTCCAAGGTGTTTCCCACCTTTTGGTAGACCTGAAACGCTTATCAATTGAAGCAGTTCCGGAAAACTTCAAACCCTCAACAAATGGGATTTTGATATCCAATTGTCCGTTTGTTTGGAAATAACTTTGCTTATCGCGGTCATATCCGGTCTTGTTTGTAGTGATAACAACAGGGTTTTCACCGTTCTCAATATCCGGACCAGGACGGCCGTCAGGCCAGTAAGCCTGTTGCTGTGGCTTTCCGCGCATCTGCATCCTGAAGATGGCTGATGCCGGCTTAGTGGGGAAGCGTCTGTACTCTTCACGACCCAGGACACCCATGGAGAAATTAACATTCTTGCTGATCTTGGCATCGAGGTTGATGCGCATATCATATTGAGAATAACCGGTTGCAGAATTCTTGTAGAAAGCATCCTGGTTATTATAACCCAAAGAAGCCAGGTATTTCACATTCTCTGAACCACCTGTCAATTGCAGGTTATTGAGAGACTGAGGAGACCAGTTCTTCAAGGTTGCTGCATACCAATCGGTATTGGGGTACAACCAAGGATCTGATCCATCACTATACTTCTGGATATCGGTGGGGGAAAATGGCGCTTTGCGACCATTGTACACACCTGAGCTCTTGTAGGCTGCTGTTGCATCGGCCCATTGGCTGGCAGGTAACTGATAAATATCCAAATCATTCAGCATGCCAACATACTGGGCAGCATTGGCCAATTTGGGAATAACAGTTGGTTGGGAATAACCTTGGTTGAAAGAATAAGACAATTCCGGTTTACCCAGTTTACCCTTTTTGGTGGTAATCAGGATTACACCGTTTGCAGCACGCGCACCATAAATGGCTGCAGAGGCATCTTTCAATACGGAAACACTTTCGATGTCGTTGGGGTTGATCCTGTCGATACCACCAGCCCTGTTCGGGATACCATCGATTACGATCAAGGCATCACTGTTGTTCAGGGTATTGGCACCACGGATCCGGATGGAAGAACCATCATAACCCGGCTCACCAGACCTGTTCACCGCAACCACACCTGCCATACGGCCGGCAATGGAGTTACTGAGGTTGACAGTTGGTGATTTTTGGAGATCAGATCCCTTTACAGAGACAACCGAACCGGAAATGGTAGCCTTTTTCTGGGTACCATAACCTACAACCACCACTTCCTGCATCTTGGATTGTGATGATTCCAGAGAAATGTCCATTACACCACTGGCTATAGGTCTTTCAATAGACTCAAAACCAACTGATGAAATGACCAATGTTGTTGCTCCGGCTGGAGCGGATAAACTGAAACTTCCTGTTTCATCGGTGGAAGTACCGACATTTGTCCCTTTCACAAGAATGGTGGCTTTGGATACGGGAGCACCCGCTTTGTCAACCACCTTTCCTGTGACTGTCTTGCTTTGGGACCATGCAGCTGATCCAAGCAATACCAGTGAAAGGACAAATGAGATCGTTCTCAATGCTTTTTTCATACGCAGGCTTTGGTTTAAAGGTTAAAGAATAGTTAACAAAATAATTAATTAAATAATATCTTGTTCGAAAACATTAACATTTTTATTCAATAACATCAATTCTATTTATACATATATTCAAATAAATAGAAATTGTTTAATTTTTTTTGCAAATGAACTGAACAAAACCCAGGTGAAAAGTATACTAGAAAAAAATTACTGCACTACAATCAAACGGCTGTATTGAGAATCCTCAACAACTGCAAAAACTTCATCGCCAGCTAAGGGCTGTACCAGGTATTTACCAGTAAACCTGCTAAAGGCAGGCAGTATGCATTGATTTTGTGTGAAGTAAAAACATGGCAGTGTTATCGATTGCTTTCCTATCCCACTTAGCCTAATGCCCGGATGCATATGACCTGAAAATGAGAAGCTATCTGCCGGAACAATATCTGGTTTTTCATGAATAAAGTAGAATGGGCCAATCGTATAATCAGTTCCAAGCACTTCAATACCCAATTCTGCATACGCTTGATCAGACAGCAACTCATGATTACCGCGAACCATACAGCAGCGCAGGCCCTTGTAATTGTCTCGCCACTCTTTGAAAGATTCATGCTCTTCATTGGCAATACTGTGAAAAAAATCACCCGTTACCAGCAGAGTATCAGGCTTATAGTGATCCAGCAAAGAAGCCAGCCTGTTCATATCTTCTTTGAAGATATTTCCGGGTACTGCAATACCTGATTTCCTGAAGTGGGCAGACTTGCCAATGTGCAAATCACTGAGTATAAGCACCCTCTTATCCTCCCAGAAAATGCACCTGTGGGGACTCAGCCAAAGTTTTTGTCCGAATTTGCTAATCAGTAAATCATTGTCCATGCGAAGTTGGATCCTATCGCTTCTGGGGGATCAATACTTCAGGATATTGTTTTGCTATAGTGTCCATTACTGCAACGGACCAATTTGCAAGAGCAAGCTTTTCTGCTTCTGTAAGCACCGCATCCTTATGAATCCAGGTATAACTTTCCAAGGGCATTTCACCTTCTTTAACCATTTCATTGACTTCCTCCATTTTATGGTGTGCCTT
>JBDLTO010000357.1:0-2729 GCA_039805815.1 Bacteroidota bacterium
GTACCCTTCAGGGGTTTTATAAACCTGCTCTGAAGTGATATCGTTCAGTGGAAGCAAATCCAACTGCTTGGAACATGAAACCAGCGCTCCTGAAAAAAGGACTGCTGAGGCCAGTATATTAATGATATTCTTTTTCATATATTATTATTTGTACGATGACAATTAAAAATCGAGGTTAACACCAAAAACAATTGTTCTTGGTCTGGGATAGAAATTATTGTCGATACCGCCATTCATTTCAGGATCAAGTCCATTGTACTTGGTTATAACCAATGCATTTTGAATGTTGGCACTCAACCTAAGATTTGCCTTGTTGCTGAAAACCTGTCCAACATTGTAACCAAGATTAATGTTATCAACCCTCAGAAAAGAGGCATTTTGAATATAATAATCAGAGAGGTAATAATTCGCACCGTTTCCGCTGAAACCGCTGCGTAATACTTCACGTGAACCGTTGTTGATATAACCAATCGGATTGAGTATATTCCTGATTGTACCTGTACTTGATGCAACGTTGTTATACATGTAGTTTCCGATGTTTGAGCGTGCGACTAGTCCAGCGTTCCATTTTCCGAAACTCAGGTTGGTGCTCATACCAAAGAACATGCGCGGGTCGATTCCCTTGTATTGGTAAAGGTCTCTTTCATTGATAACGCCATCCCTGTTAAGGTCTGCATACAAGTTATCAATTGGTTTACCAGCCTTGTCGTATACTTGCTTGTAAACAAAGAAAGCGCCCCTGTTGTAACCAACAGAATGAATCATGATTGTATTACCAGTTCCGCCGGAAATGCCACCAAAACGTGCACCAGGGTAATTCGGATCATCTGAGATGGTGAGCTTGGTGATTTCGTTCTGATTGAAAGTTGCATTGAGTGAAAGATCCCATACAAGATTCTTTTGTTTGATGGGCTGCAGATTGAGGGTTAGCTCAACACCTCTATTCTCCATTGAACCAACGTTGGCAACAATTTTGTTTGAAAAATTGGTACCGGCAGGCTGATTGATTTCATTCAGGAGATCAGAAGTGATACGCTGGTAGACTTCAACTGTACCACTTACCCTTCCGCCAAACAGACCAAAATCAAGAGCTATGTTGCGGGTTTCAGTTTGCTCCCATTTGCGGTTGAAATAGTAGCCACCCGGACGAAACATCTGATAGAAATTATTTCCAAACTGGTATTGAGCAGTGATTGAACTCAGGTTATAATAAGAGATGTAGTCATAGAATCCAATACCATCCTGCTGACCAGTAACACCATATCCTACACGCAACTTCAGATCATCAAGAAAGGAAACATCTTTTAGGAAAGATTCTTCGTTGATTTTCCAGGCAACTGCAGCCGAAGGAAACAAACCAAAACGGTTATCTGCATTGAATTTCGAGGAACCATCCTGTCTTACAGAGCCCGTAATGAGGTATTTATTCAGGATATTCAGGTTTACGCGACCTAACGCTGAAGCCAGTCTATATTGAGGCTTATCGAACTCAAAGTTAGGTGTAGTAACTACTGTGTTATCGAAAGTTCTATCAGCAAAATTGTAACTGGTAGTCAGGTAATCCTGGTACTCATAACCTGCAGTAACATCCAACCTTGTTTTGATGGCGTTGATGTCTTTGGCATAATTAAGATAGGCATTGAGGTAAGTATTTTGCCTTTTCTGCCTGTATTCATTGTTTACACCACCATGAAATTTATTATTGGGATCTTTAAATCGCATAAAAGTTGACGCCGCTGATTCCGGAACTACAATTGTTCCCTCACCTGAAGCCACATCAGCACCCACGTTAACAACAGCTTTCAAATCAGGCAGGAAATGGAATTTGTAATCCATAACCACATTAGCAATATGCCTGACCACATTACTTCTGTCGTCTCGCTGCATCAAGATGCCCAGCGGGTTTTTAGGGGATAACGCTTTTAAACCTGTTGAGGAAGCAGGGTCAAGCCATTCCCAGTAGCCACCAAAATCACTGCTGCCAGAATAAACCGGTTTGGTAGGATCAAAGCTCACTGCGGAACCTATAGCACCTTCATTGGCGAAGATTGATTCACTCTGAGTTGATTTGAGGTTAAAGTCAAGCTTGAGGTGATTTTTGAAGAAAGTCGGGTTCAAGGTTATACCAGCAGAAGTTCTCTGCAGTTTACCCGTTTTGAGTACACCTTCCTGATCAAGATAACCCAAAGAAATGCGATAAGGCAATGCACCCAGAGATCCCCTGATACTCCAGTTGTTATCAGTAGTAAGCGCTGTCTGGTATATTTGATCCTGCCAGTCTGTACCTTCAACACCATCGCGGATATGAATATCCTTGAGCAGATCCTGCAATGCAGGAGTGCCATATTGATTTACTACTTCGCGAACTTCAGCAGCATTGAGTACATCAACCTTTTTAGCGATTTTTCCTGCAGAAAGCTGGCTACTGAAATTGATGCTTGGCTTTCCTTTTGCTCCCTTTTTAGTAGAGATCATGATAACACCATTTGAAGCCCTCGAACCATATATTGCAGTGGCAGAGGCATCTTTCAGAATGGTAAAACTTTCAATGTCATTGGGGTTGATCAAAGCCAATGCGTTTGCCTGACCAGATATTCCACCGTTATCCAATGGCATACCATCTATAACTATCAAAGGATCATTGCTCGCATTGAGCGAAGCACCACCACGAATCCGAATTGTGCTGCCCGCGCCAGGCGCACCGCTGTTGGACGTGATTTGTACACCAG
>JBDLTO010000358.1:0-12019 GCA_039805815.1 Bacteroidota bacterium
AGAAGCCGTGAGTTGTACTGGGAAGGATGGAGAAGGAATGACCTGATTCGCTTCGGTAAGTTCCTTGGTTCATGGACAGAGAAATCTGCTTCAGGTGATGAGCGTCTGCTCTTTGCTATACCAAGCGAACAGTTGGCTGTTAATCCAAATCTGACACAAAATCCAGGTTATTGATAAACGCTCATACTGACATTAAGAAAGGCCGTTGCAAAGCGGCCTTTCGTCATTTTATGAAGGACCGCCACACCTCCGGAACATATTATATTTGCAAATTATTGTTCAGCATATGACAACCAACCCGGCTTTTAAGTGTATTATACCTGCAATGGAATTATTTTCAAAGTCATACATTTTGTGTTTGTTTTTTTTTCTTTTTTCATGCAACAGCAAAGAGCCGCAGTTGCTGGAAGAGATGAAAAATACCGGAATTGATTTTCAAAACAAAACTGTCAATACCAAGGATTTCAACATCTTCAGTTACCGGAATTTCTATAATGGCGGGGGAGTTGCCATCGGAGATTTGAACAACGACGGACTATCCGATGTTTTTTTTACTGCAAATATGGGTGCCAATAAATTGTACCTGAATAAGGGAGAATGGCAATTTGAAGACATCTCAGTTCAGTCAGGTTTTACCGAAAAGCAGAAATGGAGCACAGGCGTTGCACTTGTAGATATCAACCAGGATGGTTACCTTGACATTTATGTATGTTATGCCGGTTATCAGCCGGGTGTAAATACAGCCAATGAACTATGGATCAATGATGGTAAGCTGCGTTTTACTGAGCAAGCTGCAAAATACGGACTTGATGAAAAAGGCTTTACTACACATGCCGCTTTTTTTGATTATGACCAAGATGGAGATCTTGACTGTTACATCCTCAACAACAGTTTTATTCCCGTCAATACGCTCAACTATTCTAACAAGCGGGAATTACGTGCCCAAGATTGGAATGTGGCGGAAGAACTCAAAGGTGGTGGCGATAAGCTGATGCGCAATGATGGTGGGTTTTTTACAGATGTCAGTGAAGATGCTGGTATCTATGGCAGTCTTATTGGTTTTGGTTTGGGCGTTACTGTTGGGGATGTAAATGGGGATCTTTTGCCTGATATTTATGTAAGCAATGATTTCTTTGAACGCGATTATCTCTATATCAACCAGGGTAACGGAAAGTTCACTGAAGAACTGACTAAAAGAGTAAGACATCTCAGTCATTCATCAATGGGAGCAGATATGGCAGATGTCAACAATGACGGCTGGAATGATATGTTTGTTACAGAGATGCTGCCCGGTGATGACAAGCGGTTGAAAATAACAACATCATTTGAGCGATACGATGTTTTCAAATATAAATTCAAATCTGATTTCTATTACCAGTATATGCAGAATACCCTTCAGAAAAATAATGGAAAGGGAATGTTCAGCGATGTTGCGCATTATGCAGGTGTCTCAGCAACTGACTGGAGTTGGGGGGCCCTACTTTTTGACGCAGATAACGATGGGTTAAATGATATTTATGTATGCAATGGCATTTACCATGATCTTACCGATCAGGATTTCATAGACTTTTTTGCTGACGAAGTTGTACAGCGCATGGTTGTAACAGGTGAAAAAGAAGAGGTGGAGGAAGTGATAAAGAAAATGCCATCTAGACCAATCAAGAACAAATTTTACCTCAACAAAGGGGCATTTAGTTTTGCTGATGCAGGAGATTCTTCTGGCGTTACCACAAACTCTTTTTCTAATGGCGCGGCATATGGGGATCTTGACAATGATGGCGACCTTGATCTGATCGTCAATAACCTCAATCAACCTGCTTTCATCTACCGGAATAATAGCCGAGAAACTACGGATAATCATTATATCGGATTTACACTTCAGTCTGATAAACCCAATAGACAGGCTATCGGCTCTCGCATTGAACTCTACAGCGGAAAAGAAATACTCTCAAGAGAACTGCTTCCAACCCGCGGATTTCAGTCATCTGTCGATTATAAAATACTTTTCGGTCTTGGCCAGAGCAGACCCATCGACTCTGTTAGGGTCTACTGGCCAGACAGGACCTTTCGTACGGTGAAAAACCTAGCTCAAGATTCAGTATATCATCTTGTTAAGGATGCTTCAGACAAGAAATTTATACCTGTTATTGAGGCTCCCTCTTATTTGGTTGAGCAGAAGAGTATAAAATTTGATCCACATGTAGAAGACAATTATGTAGATATCTATCAGGAGCGAAACATTCCCCGACTCATCTCCCGGGAAGGCCCAAGGGCTGCAGTTGGAGATGTTAACGGAGATGGGTTAGATGATGTTTTCATTGGAGGTGCTTCTTCACATGCAGCAAGTTTGTATATACAATCCAAACAAGGTTTTTATAAGTCGAATG
This sequence comes from Bacteroidota bacterium, assembly GCA_039805815.1. GTDB lineage: Bacteria > Bacteroidota > Bacteroidia > Chitinophagales > Chitinophagaceae > Pollutibacter. The sequence goes on from JBDLTO010000358.1 coordinate 2,388, forward strand.
AAGAGCTGTGGATTCAGGAAAAAGAGCCGGAAGATATTGCCGCGGTTTTCTTAGATGCGGACGGAGATAAAGACCTGGACTTACTGGTTGGTTCCGGCGGGAATAACAGGCCAACAATGTCCAAACCCATGTCTCATCGGTTGTATATCAATGATGGAAAGGGGCTGTTTAAGAAAAAAGAAAATGCGTTTCCATTGTCTGTTGGTAATACGAATGTGATGCTCACCATTGATATTGATGCCGATGGAGATCTGGACGTATTTACTGCTTCATGTTCCGTGCCGGTACAGTATGGTATTTTACCAAAACCTGCATTTTACAGAAATAAAGGGAATGGAGAGTTTGTATTGGACGAATCTATAATGGCTGATGTTAAGCCAGGTTTGATAACGGCAGCTACATTTGCCAACCTCGATGCCAAAGGTATGCCAGAACTGATTCTGGTGGGTGAATGGATGGAGCCAGCAATTTACAGTATTGTAAATGGAAAATTCACGCCTTCAGGAAAGCAGGAAGTACTTTATAAAGGATGGTGGCATGCTGTAGCAGCAGCAGATCTGGATCAGGATGGTGATTTAGACCTTGTCCTTGGTAATAATGGATCTAATAACTACCTGAGGCCCACTCATACAGAACCGGTTAAAATGTGGGTTAATCAGTTTGATGAATCAGCGGTTAAGCAAGTTATAATCAGCCGCACTGTTAATGACAAAGATGTGCCTGTATTTCTCAAGAAGGAGTTGACTGATCAGATACCTTCATTGAAGAAACAAAATCTCCGGCATGACGCGTATGCAGAAAAATCAGTTCAACAACTTTTCAGCAGTGAGTTGATCAGCAGCAGTGAAATTCAAACTTACAATTATAGTAGTTCTTGTATTGCTTGGAATAATGGAGATGGGTCTTTTGAATTTAAGCCATTGCCTATGGAGGTTCAGCTCTCTACTGTTACATCTATCCTGCCAACTGATGTCAATGGCGATGGGCTTGTGGATTTGATTTTTGGCTTCAACATATATGAGTGGCTTCCTCAGTTCTCAAGGATGGATGCAGGTTATGGTTTGTTGTTGTTGAACAATGGTAAAAGACAATTCAGTCCACTTGCCCCGGCAGTTTCTGGTATCGAAATTATTGGTGAAACGAGGGACATCAAGTCCATTTTCATCAAAGGAAAGCTAAACTACCTATTCATTCAAAATAACGATACTCCTATTCTATACCAATCTAATCAGGGAAAGTGAAAAAACTGAAATTGTTATGCTGGTTGGCGTTTACTGTATGTGTAGTATCATGCAGCAAGCAGGAGCCATTGTTTGAACTACTTGATAAAGATAAGACTGGTCTTGAGTTTGCTAACAGGCTCACACCCGGCGGTAAAGTAAACATGTTAAACTACATGTATTTCTACAATGGTGCAGGCATGGCTGCAGGCGACTTCAACAAGGATGGCAATATAGATTTGTTTTTTTGTTCCAATCAGGGCAGGAACAGTATGTTTCTAAATGATGGACAGATGCATTTTACCGACGTCACAGTTCAGGCAGGTATTCCCGATGATGGTGGTTGGTCAACAGGTGTTTCTGTAGCAGATATCAACCAGGATGGCATGCTTGATTTGTATATTTGTCGTGTTGGTCGTTATGAAACACTGCAAAAAGGCAACATACTCCTGATATGCAAATCAATTAGCCGTGAAGGGATACCTGAGTTTGAAGAATCAACTGATGCGTATGGATTAGCATTCAATGGGTTCAGCACACAGGCGGCTTTTTTTGACCAGGACCTTGATGGCGACCTGGATATGTACCTCCTTAATCATTCCTTACGTTACAACAGTACGTTCAATGCCAGGCAAACTTATTTCAACACTTTTGACAGTTTATCCGGGGATAGGTTTTACAGAAATGAAGGTGGTTATTATGTAGATGAAACTAAAGTGTCTGGCATTAATTCTTCTGTGATAGGTTATGGTTTGGGTATAGTGGTGTCTGATCTAAACTCTGATGGCTATCCGGATTTGTATATCGGAAATGATTTTCATGAGAATGATTATTTCTACCTAAACAACCAAAATGGAGGATTCAGAGAAGTGCTTGACAGCACTATAATGCATACTTCGCAGTTTTCGATGGGGGTAGATGCGGCTGATATCAACAATGATGCTTTACCTGATATTATTTCTGTAGATATGTTGCCTGAGGATCCGTATATCCTGAAGAGGTCTCTCGGTGAAGACCAGTACAACCTTTTCAATATGAAGTTACGCTATGGGTATAATCACCAGTATGCGCGCAATAATCTGCAACTCAACAGGGGCAATGGTTATTTCAGCGAAGTGGGCATTTACGCAGGAGTCCATGCAACTGATTGGTCATGGTCTCCCCTTTGGGTTGATTTTGACAATGACGGGTACAAGGATCTTTTCATTTCCAATGGCATACCCCGCAGGCTGAATGATATAGACTATGTCAACTTCATTTCTGATGATGCTATTCAGTCAAAGATTAGAACCGGTGAAATGTCTGAAAAAGAAATGAAAGTCATAGATAAGTTTCCTCAGCTAAAATTGAAGAATAAGTTCTTCCGAAACACAGGGGAAGCAAGGTTTGCGGATATCTCTGTAAGTATTAAAAATGATCAGCCGACTTTTTCAAACGGAGCTGTGTATGCAGATCTTGATAATGATGGCGATCTTGACATTGTAGTCAATAATATCGATCAGGCACCACTTGTTTACAAAAATGTACACAAACCACTTCCTCTTGAAAAACAACTGACACTCAAGCTGAAGGGTCGAAGTGGAAATCTGCAGGCTATTGGTGCAAAAGTTTTAGTCTATTCACAAGGCGAAGTCAGGAGTTATGAAAAATTTCCTGTTAGGGGTTTTCAATCAAGTATGGAAGGGCCATTGGAAATTGGACTGGGAGAATCTCCGGTTGATTCAATATTGCTGATATGGCCAGGAGGGCGGTATCAAAGGCTGAATCCAGCTGATACAGGATCTGTTGAGCTTGTTTACCCCGAAGGATTGCCACAATATGTATATCAGTCAGCTATCCGTATAGAAGCAACAGGAACTTTGTGGCAGGAAAAAGCCGGTGTAATGACTCATCAAGAAAATCCATTCAATGAATTTGACCGCGAGCCATTGATGCCACATATGCTTTCTACTGAGGGGCCAGCATTTGCAGTAAGTGAAAAGGTGGCTGGGATGACTTATTTGTTTCTGGGATCATCAAAGGGGAAACAAAGTCAGCTCATGTGGATAAGCAAGGACATGGAGCAGCCTGTCTTTGCTGAAGATCTTATTAATGATTCCACCTATGAGGATGTTGATGCAGCATTTGTGGATGTGGATAAAGATGGTTGGCAAGATTTGATAGTTGTGTCTGGGGGTAATGAATATTATGGAGAAACACCTTACCTCACTCCCAGGTTATATTTAAACAAGGGAGGTGTGTTTAAGCGTCAGCCCAATGCATTTCCTGTATTTGATATTACACTTTCCTGTGTCCGACCTTTTGATTTCAATTCCGATGGCTTGGTTGATCTTTTTCTGGGCGGACGGGCCATGCCTTTTGCCTATGGTAAACCAGTAGCATCTTTTTTATTGTTAAACAATGGTAAGGGAGGATTTACTGATGTAACTGAAGCTTGGGCACCGGCGTTGAAGCATGCAGGCATGGTAACTGATGCCCGCTGGGCAGATTTGAATGGAGATAAGCGAAACGATCTTGTGCTGGCCAGAGAGTGGGGTGCAGTTACTGTGCTTGAGGCGGGAGCAGATTATCACTTTTTGGGGGAAGAGAAGAACATATCCAAAGCTGAAGGATTTTGGCACTTTATTTTGCCCTTTGATTTTGACGGAGATGGGGATATGGATCTGATTGCCGGAAATAATGGAACCAATGGTAGACTTAGTCCGCGCGAAAAAGAACCCATCAGGATGTATTACAATGACTTTGACGGTAATGGTTTGGGTGAGCAGGTTATCACCTACTACGTGGATGGCAAAGAGATTTGTTTCGCTGTTAAAGCTGATTTGGAAAAGCAATTGCCCCCCTTGAAAAAGCAGTTTCTATATGCTGCAGATTTTGCTGGGGCAGACCTGGAACAAATTTTTGGGAAGTCAAAGCTGCGTGAATCTGTTAGGTGGCAGGTTACTGAATCCAGGAGTATGATTTTTGTTAATCAGGGAAGAGAGGGATTTACGGGCCGACCATTGCCTTGGCAGCAGCAGTTGTCTCCATTGAAAACTGCCTTACCTTTTGATGTGGATCAGGATGGCGACCTGGATATTGTGCTGGCGGGGAATTATTATGAAAATAATGTACAGCTTGGCAGGAATGATGCGGATTTTGGAAGCTTTCTTATTAATGATGGCGGAGGCAGGTTGAGGTATATGTCTATACCCGGTGTGCCATTAAAAGGTCAGATCCGTAAACTGGCATCATTGGGGGAAGGTATATTTGTTGTGCGTAATTCAGGTAATTCTTCAATGCTGTCTCTAAAACGAAAATGAATAACAGGATATGAGAAAGAAAATGAAATGGCTTTTGATGTTGCTGACTGCAGCAGTTGCATTGTTATTTTTATTTGTTCCCACAAGTGAAGAGGTAATTGTGCGTGTTCCACTTCCACTTGAAAGGGTTATGAGAGAATTTGAAACACCTGAGAATCTGAAAAAATGGTTTTATCCTGCTGATTCGGCAGGGTATCAGTTATCCGTGGAAAAAGCCAATCCTTTTGAATTCATACTTACTAACACCAGTGAAACCCAAACTATTCCTTTGCGAGTAATTGTTAGTCCGGATACAACAGACCCTGCTCTTACCAAAATTATTTACAGGTATCAGCAATCATGGCTACCCGGAGAAATGGGCAGATTTAAAGAGGCCTCTGCAGATGCCATTCGAAGGCTTGCTGAACTGTTGACCACAACACAATACGTTTATGGTTATGAGATTTCTGTTGCAACTGTTACAGACAGTTCTTTTTTCTTTCAACAGCGCATAGTAAAGAAGATCAATATGCAAACTGAGACCAAGAATCTTTTTGATGAATTAATAGCTAGAGCAGAAAAGGTTGGTGCAGGGTATAATGGTGTGCGTATTTTTTACAGTCAGTCACTCAATAAAGAAGAGGAAGTCATTTATGGGTCAATAGGTGTAAACAATGGTTCTGATAAAGATCCTGGAGACAACATACAATTTAAAATGATGCCTTATGGTAAGAAGTTATTGGTACTTGATTATGAGGGACCATATGGTAAAACAAAAGATTTATATGCCATACTTGAGGAATACAAACGCAACAATAATCTCGTAAGTATGGCTATTCCTTTTCAGAAATTTCTTACACCAGGCTATGGTTTTGCAGATTCTCAGGTGGTGAAAACACGGATTTCTTATCCAATATTTTAAAACCGTCAAAAAATTTACTGATAATCAATTGATTACAACGGGGTGTTTAAAAATATGCACGTTTTTGCGTGTTTTTAAGTAATACATTCTATAACTTTGCAGTCCTTCAAAAAAAGAAGGAGTGAACCCGGGATGGCGGGGCACTATTTTCAAACCCGGATGGAAATCCGTAAATAAATTAAAATGAGTAAACTACATTTCACCACAAAGCATGCAAATGCAGCTTCCGTGCAACGCAAATGGCATGTTGTAGACGGGACCAATCAAACTGTGGGTCGGATCAGCAGCAAAATTGCTTCTGTTTTACGCGGTAAGAACAAGGCGTATTATTCACCCCACGTAGATTGCGGAGATTATGTGATTGTTATCAATGCAGAAAAGGTTGTTTTTACAGGTAACAAGTTGAATGACAAGGAGTACCAGCATGTTACCGGGTACCCTGGAGGACAGAAAATTGAAATCGCCAAGGACTTGTTGAAACGTCGTCCTGAGCAGATTTTAGAGCGCGCTGTAAAGGGCATGTTGCCAAAGAACAGACTTGGTCGTAAGATGATCAAAAAGTTTTTTGTTTATGCAGGTGCAGAGCATCCTCATACCGCACAGCAACCAACACCTTTTAAATACTAATTTTCAAACGCATTCAATCAAAGCATAATGGAAAAACAAAAAAACGGACTTGGTCGCAGAAAAGAAGCGGTTACAAGGGTATTCCTCAGCAAGGGGGATGGTCAGATTACCGTGAACGACCTTGACTATAAGGCATACTTTCCGCAGGTCTATCTGCAAAATCAAGTAGAGCTTCCGATCAAAACGATAGAAGGAGCAGGCAAATATGATATCAAAATCAATGCAGCAGGCGGTGGTAAAAAAGGCCAGGCTGAAGCTTCTAAGCTCGGAATTTCAAGAGCCCTAATCGAAATGAATCCTGAGTTCAGGCCTGTTTTAAAGGCAGCCGGGTTGCTGAGAAGGGATCCAAGGGGTGTTGAAAGGAAGAAATTTGGTAAGAAGAAAGCCAGAAGAAGCTACCAGTTCAGCAAGCGTTAATCGTATCATCAATCAAGTAATAAAAACATACAGTTTACAATGGAAAATAATACTTCACTGCAGCAGCAACTTCTGGAAGCAGGTGTTCATTTCGGTCACCTCCGCAAGAAGTGGAATCCAAAGATGTTGCCTTACATCTATGCAGAGAAAAAAGGTATACATATCATTGATTTGAACAAGACTGTTGAATGCCTTCAGGAGACAGCACTTGCCCTCAAAAATATTGCCAAGAGCGGTAAGAAGATCATGTTTGTGGGTACCAAAAAGCAGGCTAAAGAAATCGTTACAGAATGTGCTCAGCGTGTTAACATGCCTTATGTAACTGAGCGTTGGCTTGGTGGTATGCTTACCAACTTCAATACAGTTCGTAAGTCTGTAAAGAAAATGCAGAGCATTGAGAAAATGCTCAATGATGGCAGCTTTGACAACATTACCAAGAAAGAGCGTCTTCAATTGTCTCGCGACAAGGATAAAATGGAAAAGGTTTTAGGTGGTATTGCCCAGCTTGGAAGGGTGCCTGCTGCACTTTTCATCATCGATATCGGTCATGAGCACATTGCCATGTCTGAAGCCAAGCGTTTGGGTATAACAACATTCGGCATGGTGGATACCAACTGCGATCCGAACAAGGTTGATTTCCCGGTTCCTGCCAATGACGATGCAACCAAGTCAATAGCTATCATTACCAATTACATTACTGCCGCCATTGCAGAAGGTCTTGCTGAGCGTCAGGCTGAAAAGTCTGAAGATGATGATTCTGAAGAGTCAGCTGACAATGCCTTGAGGTTTTCTCTTGATGAGGAAGGTGGTGATTCAGAAGGTGGACGTAGGGCTAAGCCAGGTGCTCCCAAGCGTCGTGTACCTGCAGCAGGGGCAGGTGGCAGGAAACCTGCTTTGAAGAAATAAGGATTCCATAACCATAACTTAAAACAGTGTCTCTTTAGTTCTGAGTAACTTTGAGACCGGAGGATAGATTATGTCAGAAGTAAAAATAACGGCAGCTGAAATCAATCAGCTGCGTCAGATGACCGGTGCCGGCATGATGGATTGCCGCAAGGCACTAACCGAAAATAATGGCGACATCGAAGCTGCAATCGACTGGCTTAGGAAAAAAGGTCAGAAAGTGGCTGCTTTGCGCGGAGACCGTGATGCTAAGGAAGGTGTTGTTCTTGCAAAAACAAACGAAAGCAATACAACAGGGATTACCTTATGCTTGAGTTGTGAAACCGACTTCGTTAGTAAGAATTCAGATTTTATTGCTTTTGCTCAGAGTATCATTGAAGCAGCAATTGCCAATGATGTTAAGTCTGTCGATGAACTCAATGGTATTGAAATTGCCGGTGCAAAAATTTCTGATCTTGTAAACGACAAGCTTGCAAGTATCGGTGAGAAGATTGGTATTTCGAAATTCGAGCGAATTGAAGCTCCTTTTGTTTCTTCCTATATTCATGGTGCAAACAGAATGGGTGTGCTTGTTGGTCTCAGTGAGGCACAGGCAGAGGTTGGTAAGGATGTTGCCATGCAGATTGCTGCGATGAATCCTGTGGCTATTGATCCTGCTACTGTTTCATCTGAAGTTGTTGAAAGGGAGAAGGGAATTATTGTGGACCTGATAAAAAATGATCCCAAAATGGCGGGAAAGCCTGATGAGATGATCTCTAAAATTGCCGATGGCAAGCTCAATTCATTCTTCAAAGAAAGTACCCTGCTTGCTCAGGCTTTCGTTAAGGATGGTGGCATATCTGTAGGTGATTATATCAAGTCCAAGGGTAAAGACCTCAGTGTGCTTTCTTTCAAGCGTGTTGCGCTTGGTTAATTGATCTTTCACAGCTAAGATATAAAAGGGCTTTCTTCATGAAAGCCCTTTTTGTATCTTTGCAGTATGCAATCCAAATACAAAAGAGTTCTACTCAAGCTTTCAGGCGAATCACTCACAGGAGATGCAAGTTTTGGCATCGATCCCAATATAGTCAACCGTTATGCGAGAGACATCAAAAGTATAGTAGATCTTGGGGTTGAGGTAGCCATCGTGATTGGTGGAGGTAATATTTACAGGGGTATGAATGAGTCTGAAACCGGCATAGAGAGGGCTCATGGTGACTATATGGGGATGTTGGCTACTGTTATCAATGGCATGGCTGTTCAGGCTATGCTTGAAAAACAGGGCATGTACACACGCCTGCTTAGTGCCATTAAAATGGAGCAGGTAGCTGAACCTTATATCCGCAGGCGTGCAATCCGTCATCTTGAAAAACACAGGATTGTCATATTCGGTGCAGGAACAGGTAATCCATATTTCACAACAGATACGGCTGGATCTTTAAGAGCTATTGAAATTGGTGCTGATGTTATCTTAAAGGGCACAAGGGTGAACGGAATTTATACTGCCGATCCGGAAAAAGATCCAAACGCTACTAAATACGATACCATTTCTTTTAAAGAATGTATTGATAAGAATCTGAAAATCATGGATATGACTGCTTTCACATTGTGTATGGAAAACAATCTTCCAATAATTGTTTTTGACATGAATCAGGAAGGCAATTTAAAAAGACTAATCTTAGGTGAGCAGATTGGTACCCTGGTTAAATAATAACATATAAAACATACTGGTAACTGATGAGTATATCATCAATCAGGAAAGATTATCAATTGCAATCGCTTGATCTTGCAGATGTTTCAGAAACACCTGTAATGCAATTCGATAAATGGTGGAAAGAAGCTATTTCATCCTCAATCGATGAAGTCAATGCCATGACACTGGCAACAGTAAATGCTGATGGAAAACCTTCTGCCAGGATTGTCCTCTTAAAAGGCTTTGATGAAAATGGTTTTGTTTTCTTTACGAATTATCTCAGTGAAAAGGGGCAGTCCATTCGAGCAAATCCGCATGTTTCACTGGTCTTTTTTTGGAAAGAGCTGGAGCGTCAGGTTAGGGTAGAGGGAATATGCATTCCTGTAACTGAGTCAGAGAGTGATGAGTATTTTGAGAGCAGACCCATTGGAAGCAGGTTGGGTGCCTGGGCATCACCACAAAGTCAGGTAATCAGCAGTAGGACTGTGCTCGATAAGAATCTCGATGCGGTGACAACAAAATATGCTAATGGAGATGTACCCAGACCAGCACACTGGGGTGGATACCGTGTATTACCCGAGATGGTAGAA
>JBDLTO010000359.1:0-6210 GCA_039805815.1 Bacteroidota bacterium
TCTTTCAACAAATCCCTGACCTCTTGAATATTCCATGTATAAAATTTACCCTCCTCCCCTTCACTGTCCGCATCTAATGCTGCAAAAAATCCACCTTCGGGAGATAACATTTCACGCTTGAGGAAATCGATGGTTTCTTCTATAACCCTTTCATATGCGGGGTTTCTGGTTATTTGGAATGCTTCAGCAAGCACAATGAGAAGTAAGGCATTGTCGTAAGCCATTTTCTCAAAATGTGGCGCAAGCCAGTTTGCATCAGTAGAATACCGACAAAACCCACCCCCTATCTGATCGTAAATGCCCCCCCTCATCATCGCCTGCAAAGAAAATTCTGCGTGGGCAAGTGCTTCACTGTTACCTGTATGATGGGCATAACGCAGCAGGTATTGAATGCTGAATGACTGTGGGAATTTAGGTGCAGCTCCAAATCCGCCCAAATCACGATCAGCAGCCTTCATCAGGTTTTGAAAAATCTGGTCTGTCTGGATACTGCTGAATAATTCTGCATTGGGAATTACGAATCCTGTTGTTTGCTTTGGGGCAAGCTGATTTGCATGTGACAAGTGCTTGAGCAATTCTGATGCCTGAAGTTCAACTTCATCCTTCCTTGTCTGATAGGCACTGTGTATTTTCAGCAATAATTCCTTCCATGAAACCCTGTTGTGAAAAGGATTGGGCGGGAAATAGGTACCCCCATAAAAAGGCTTTGCCTCACTGGTGAGAAACATGTTCAATGGCCATCCGCCATTTCCACTGATAGCCTGTAACGCATCCATAAAAAAATGGTCCAAGTCTGGTCTCTCCTCACGGTCTATTTTAATACAGACGAAATGTTCATTCATAAGCATGGCGGTCTGCTCGTCTTCGAAACTCTCATGTTCCATAACATGGCACCAATGACAAGCTGCGTATCCAATGCTGACCAGAATAGGCTTATTTTCAGCCTTGGCTATTCCCAATGCCTCTGCTCCCCATGGAAACCAGTTTACGGGATTATATGCATGCTGAAGGAGGTAGGGGCTGCTCTCATGAATCAGCCTATTGGGAGATTTTATCACTTCTTTTTTGACTTCTCACTCAGGAATTTATCCAAAGCTGCAACCATTGAAGGAACCTGTGGCTCGGGCGCTTTAATCTGCAAGTTTAAGCCTGCTTCAAGAATTGCTTTTGATGTATTGCTTCCAAATGCACCCAGGATTGTACCATTCTGGGTAAAATCCGGGAAATTCTCAAGCAAACTCTTCACACCACTGGGCGTAAAAAGACAAATAACATCAAAATCGTGTGCATTCATTTTTGACTTTACATCAGAACTGATGGTCCTGTACATAAATGGCGTACAATACTCACAATTGTGTGACTTCAACCAACCGACGATTTCATTATCCTGTTGGTTCTCTGAACAGGGATACATGAACTTCTCATTCTCCTTATGCTTGTTGATAACATCAAATAACCCCTTATTGGTTCCATCTGCACTAAAAAACACCTTGCGTTTTCTATAAAGAATAAATTTCTGCAGGTATAAAGCAACAGACTCATTGATACAGAAATACTTTACATCCTGTGAAACGCTATGCTTTAATTCCTCACAAATCCTGAAAAAATGGTCAATTGCATTTTTACTCGTCAGCACAACAGCGGTGTATTCAGCTATATCCAACTTCTGCCTCCTGAATTCCTTGCATGAAATGGCTTCAAGTTGGATGAAAGGGATGAAATCCATTTCAACTTTATAACGATCAGCCAAATCAAAATAAGGAGATTTGGAAGACTCTGGCCTTGGCTGCGTAATCAATACTCTCTTGAATGACTTAGTTGATTCACCTGCAACCGCTTTCTTTCCGTTTTTGGTCATATGCTGGGCTGATAGAATGCAAAATTAAATAATTTATTGTGAATCCCTTTCAGGTTAAACAAAACATCTCATAAAATAATGGTCTTGGGCATAAAAAGAATTGTTTAAATGATGCAATCAGAATGGATTAAACCAACTATCGATGGCTCCATAAGCCATTTTTGCAAACACTGCAGCAGGTAAAACCTCAAATGACACGACTGACATCAGGTAGATAAATAAATTGACTTGTGCCTGTCTTGCAAAAATCATATACCCCTTCCAAATCCGAAATAAAAAAATTACCCCACATGCTGCAAGTGCCATTTTAAATGCAAGCCCTGCAATCAATTGCACAGAGAATGCCATCAAAAATGCACTGACCAGGAAAATCCAACCTGCAATTTTCAGGTTCAGAAGTACCACAAACTGATATTGTTGAAACTGTCCTTTTGCCTTGAATATCCAACCTAAAATTTGCAGGAAAATATACTTGAAAGAATAAACAAATAAAAGGATTGTAATAACTGCAACAATTATACCCAACCTATCCATTCCTACCTGCTCAAGCCTCATACCAAAGCCAAAATAAACAAAAAGGGCGGCTGTCAACAAAAACTGAATATTCAAACCTACTGAGGTTAAGGGTGATTGTTGTAAAAAATCCCGGGCCTGCCTGAAAGCATAACCATCGCTGCCGTAGATCTTAAAAATATTCTTAATATAGTTACGGTTCCCAGTAATTAAAAAGGATGCAAGCAGAAACAACAAGGAAAAACTGTAAAACTGCCATTCCATACCCTTATTTTCTCGTCTTGATAAATAAAGTCTGTTGGGTGGTTCCTTGAGCAAAAACCACTTTATATTTTCCATGTAAAATGCAGTCCACTTCCCATAAGCTTTCCCTGCTTGAACCAGCTTTATGGTATCCATTTCAGATTTTCGCAATGGAATATGATTCAGGATGTAGGCTTTTCTAACAGAATCCCTGATCAGACTATCTACATTATAGGAAATCTGCTCGGGAATATATGACAATGTATCCTGTGCATTGAGTCTTACAAAACCCAACAACATTAAAATCAGCATATATCGGCAAAACCATTTCATTAAGTGGACAAATTTAACTGATTTAAATGGAGCGATAATATCAAAACAAACTGATTATGCCAAAGTGAATTTTGGCTTCCCTAAAATTAAATGGCTGATTATCCTGTTTTCCTGCTGCATAAGCGAGGCTGAATTGCCCGGCCTTTGTTTCAAATGTAAGACCCAGTCCAAGCCCATTATATAATCCCCTCCATTTCCCTGCACTTTTAGCCCGTTCAAGATATCCCAGATCTGCAAAGGTGTAGACATAAGATAAATTACCAATAAGATACCTATACTCAAGTGTTCCTACAGCAAATCCGCTGGCAAAAATACTTTCTTCATCAAACCCCCTGAGCGTTTTAAATCCCCCAATCTGAAACATTTCATTTAGCATTAACTGTTTGGCCAATATGGATCCGCTTAATATGGCGGTTCTCAGAACTCCTTGCCTGCCTAGTGGCCAGAATTTTTCGACACTGGCCTTTAATTTGAACTGAGCTGTTCTCTCCTGTAAAGTATCATACAATAGCCCAAAATCAAATGCATTGCCTACAGCATCTTTTTCTAGCGATAGAATGTCTTCATTTCTTATGACCCGACGTAATCCGCCTGCCAGGTCAAATTGCCATCGCCCCCCTTTTCTGTTTTTTTCAAAATCATCCAAAGCATCATGAGCCATTTCAATACCAAACAAGGTTGTGCGGACATCAAGAAAAAGGGGAAGTTGTTTGAATGATTTTACCCGAATTGTGTCCGGATTTATTAACACGCTGGAAAATTGCTGCAGAAATAACTTGACTTTACTGCGTTGATTGATTTCATTCACCATACCCATCCTGGTATCAATGGTCAGGAATGAGGAATCTTTTTTCAACAGGTTAAACCTGAAGTCGAAGCCTAGAGGTGTATTAAGCAAATATGGCTTTTCAAAATACACCTGTAGGCGGGGCGACTGTACCTGTATTTGTTGCCAACGAAGCATAAGAGATTCGCCTGCATTAAAGACATTACGGAGCTCCAAATCTGCTTCTCCAGTAAGCATCAACTTGCCACCAAGCTGCTGACTGGAAGGCATCAGTCCAGCCAGCAGATTAAACCTACTGCTTTTTTCGGGATCCAGATGTAGGTTGACGGTGGCACCAGTTCCCAGGAATGACAGGTCCCACACTCGGGATTCTTTCAGGTATCCTAGTTTTTTTAGCCGCCCAGAAATACTTTCCAATTTTACCCTACTGAAAATATCCCCGCTGGAAATTCCAAGGTATTGCTCAATAAATGATTGTCTGATCTTTAACTTTCCGTCATTGATAAGCTTTTCAATGTGGTAAAAAGGTCCTGGTTCAACCCTGATCTTTGCATACCAGCTGTTCAGCGCGAAAAAACCTGAATCAAATCTGAAGCGGGCAAATGGATATCCCGAATCTTCAAACTGATCAAGCAATTGCTGTTTTACCACCAAGAATGACTCCGGCGAAAGTCTACCACCAGGTTTTAATAGATTTCGAATGTTACCTGACTGGTCTATTGCCCTGATGATGCTATCTTCTTGTATTTTACCCCAGCTATACTGCTGACCTAAAAATACCCATGCAATTGTAGTATCTCCTCTGCGCTGAAGACTGTCAACTGACATAGCCAGGTATCCCATTTTCATCAACCCTGGAACAAAATCACTGAAAACATAATGCCTGCTGGCACTGTCACTTGAAAAAATCGTTTTTAATTCGATTGAATCAGGTGGAAGCAAATGCTTGCCTCCCTCATCATAAAAAATCAACCTGTGTTTATCCTGACCAGACAGTTTGAACAATCCAGACAGCATTAAAAACAACAATATGGTTTTGATTGCGGAACTTTGCACTTTACAAAGCTACACCCCTTCATCGAAAGCATACACATGGCAGGCATTTACATCCATATTCCATTTTGCAGGAAAGCATGTCATTACTGTAATTTTCATTTTTCTACGGGCTTATCTGCCATAACTCAAATGATTGACGCCATTTGCGCTGAGTTGGTACTGCGGAAGGCAGAATATCCGGAGGAGATCGCAACCATTTACTTTGGAGGTGGCACTCCTTCGATACTACCTCTTACTGCCATTGGTAAAATACTTGACACCATCAGAAAACATTATGATGCAGGAACATCAGCTGAAATAACCCTGGAAGCAAATCCAGACGACATTACAGCAGAAAAAGCAGCAGCATGGAAATCAATGGGTATAAACAGGTTTAGTATTGGCATCCAGTCTTTTGACCAGCAATACCTGCAATGGATGAATAGGGCACACAACGCAAGTCAATCTCTCGAATGTATTGAATTGATTAGGAATACTGGATTTGAGAATTTCAGTATAGACCTGATTTATGGCACACCCGGACAACCAATGGGTGACTGGATAAAAGATGTGCAAAAGGCTGTTGAACTTCGCATTCCACATCTCTCATGCTATGCATTAACAGTAGAAGAAGGAACTGCTTTACATCACCTCATATCAGCAGGGAAAAAAGAACATGTAAATACTGATGAACAGGCATCACAATTTCAAAAACTTCTTGAAATCACCAATGCTGCCGGGTACCACCATTACGAAATATCCAATTTTGCGCAGCCTGGTAAAGAAAGCAGGCATAACAGCGCTTATTGGGATGGAATCCCATATCTGGGTGTTGGTCCATCTGCCCACTCATTTTCATCTAATACCAGGAGCTGGAATGTGGCTCATAATCTTGAATATATCCGGAATATAGAATCCGGAACAAGACCATTTACATCAGAAAAACTTAGCCCTGTTGATGCCTTAAATGAATACATTATGACATCCCTAAGGTCATCAAAGGGTATCAGCAAGGAAAAACTCACTCTCAACTGGGGAACAGAGAAAATGGATCAGGTTGAAAAGAATTTAGCTAAACACTTGTTGACCGGCAATGTTATCAAAACCACAACAGGATGGAAACTGAGTGATACCGGTAAGTTTCTTGCAGATGGCATTGCAAGTGATCTTTTTCTACTTCAAAATGATTAGTAGAGCTTCCCCTCTAGGCTTCTAAAAGCAATAGTAGGATCCATACCTTCCCACAGAATCCTGTAAACTGTATCAGCCACAGGCATATCAGCTCCGGCCAGATTATTTAGTTTGAAAATACTCCTGGCTGCAGGGTAACCTTCGGCAACCATTTGCATGGTAAGTTTAGTAGCTTCCACACTGTACCCCTTTCCAATCATATTCCCAAAAGACCTGTTCCTGCTGAAAAGTGAATAACAAGTCACGAGCA
>JBDLTO010000360.1:0-11416 GCA_039805815.1 Bacteroidota bacterium
ACGCTGATCAAGAAAAGCAAGGTCTTCAGCGTTATTGGCTAATACATAAGTAATTAAATATTGAATAAATTCTTCTGCAAGATTCATATTATCTTCCAGGTCATTAAAAGCCATTTCTGGTTCTATCATCCAAAATTCAGCAAGATGTCTTGTTGTATTGGAGTTTTCTGCTCTAAATGTTGGACCAAAAGTATAAATGTCGCCAAAAGCTGTTGCTGCTAATTCACCTTCTAGCTGACCACTTACAGTAAGGTTAGTGGGTCTCCCAAAAAAATCCTGAGTGAAATCAATAGACCCAGTGTCATCTTTGGGTGGATTATCAAGTGGTAAAGTAGATACCCTAAACATTTCACCTGCCCCTTCCGCATCACTTGATGTGATGATAGGTGTATGTAGGTAAATAAAACCTTTTTCATTGAAAAATTTGTGTATTGCAAAGGACAATGCGTGTCTGATGCGAAACACAGACCCAAATGTATTGGTTCGAAATCTAAGATGAGCAATTTCACGTAAAAATTCCAAACTATGCTTCTTGGGTTGCAAAGGATAATGTTCTGCATCACTATCACCTAGTATTTCGAGTGCTTCACAGTTTAACTCAAGATGCTGACCTTTACCAAGGCTTGGAACAATTTTGCCCGAAACCTTTAAAGAAGCACTTGTAACAATTCGTTTAAGTGTATCATCAGGTAAAGAACCTAAAGCAACAACTATTTGTAAATTTGAATTCGTGGAACCGTCATTGAGGGCAATAAATTGGTTATTTCGAAAAGTTCTTACCCAACCCATTACCGTAACTGTCTGATTATCAGGTGATAAGGCAAGTAAATCCTTTATTTTTGTGCGTTTGTTAAACATGCAATAAAAATTAAAGTGCAAAGGTACAAAAATGTAGTAGCCATGAAGAATCAGTAAGCATTAGTAGATTAAATAATTTTTTGAAATGAATAAAATTTGTAATATTGCAATGAAGAAAATAGACATTTTTCGTTGTCTTCCATAATTACAATTTCTTCTTACCACGAATTTTACCACTCTAAAGCCAAAAGGGCCTGAATAATCAAAAATTAAGTATGTACGATATTTTGCAGTTAAATGACATGCTATTACCACAACTGTTGGAAATAGCTGAATCTTTGAAAATTGCTGGGTCTAAAAAACTTGATAAACAAAATCTGATATATAAAATATTAGATAAACAAGCAATATTGAACAGTGCTGTTAAAGAGACAAGCAAATCTGAAATACCAACAAAAAAGAAAAGAATAGTAAAGACTACAACAGCTATATCTACAGAAGAAGCGATTGTAGAAAACGAAGGCATACAGGAAACTGTAGAAGAAGTAAAGCCCAAAATAGAAAAGAAGATCGGAAAACGAGGTAGACCTTCAGTAAATCCACAAAAAGAAGTTATTGAGGCTGAACAAAAAAAGGAAGAGGAAAAGAAAGAAGAAAACACAGAAGATATTCAATCCGCAGAAAACATAATAGTAGCTGATGAGCCCCCAGCCAAACAATTATTTATTAAGAAGGAACCGGCTTTTAATGTAGAATTCGATGGTGCAATACAAGGTGAAGGTGTTCTTGAAATGATGCCCGATGGTTATGGTTTTTTAAGAAGCAGTGATTACAATTATTTATCATCTCCGGATGATGTGTATGTGTCACCATCACAAATAAAACTGTTTGGTATAAAAACCGGAGATACAGTTACCGGATATGTGAGACCACCAAAAGAAGGAGAAAAATATTTCGCTTTACTTAAAGTAGATAGTGTAAATGGAAGGTTACCTGATGAAGTAAGAGACAGGGTACCGTTTGATTATCTTACTCCACTATTTCCTTATGAAAAATTGAACCTGTATACAAAGCAGGATAATTATTCAACCAGATTGATGGATCTTTTTACACCACTTGGTAAAGGTCAGAGAGGATTGATAGTAGCGCAACCTAAAGTGGGTAAAACAATGTTACTCAAAGAAGTTGCGAATGCTATAGCAAAAAATCATCCTGAGTGTTACCTGATGGTAGTATTAATTGATGAAAGACCTGAAGAAGTAACGGATATGGAACGCAGCGTGAGAGCTGAAGTATTGGCATCTACATTTGATGAACCAGCAGAAAAACACGTGAAAGTATCAACAATGGCATTACAAAAAGCTAAACGTTTGGTTGAATGTGGTCACGATGTCGTTATATTACTTGATTCAATAACCAGGTTGGCAAGAGCTCATAATACGGTTGCACCATCATCTGGAAAAGTATTATCTGGTGGTGTTGAAGCTAATGCCATGCAAAAACCTAAACAATTCTTTGGTGCTGCAAGAAAAATTGAAAATGGCGGTTCAATAACTATTCTTGCAACAGCATTAATTGAAACTGGAAGTAAAATGGATGAAGTAATCTTTGAAGAATTCAAAGGAACAGGCAATATGGAATTGGCTCTCGATAGAAGACTTGCAAACAAGAGAATGTTCCCAGCAATAGACCTTACTGCTTCTTCAACAAGAAGAGAAGATCTCTTGCTTGACAAGGATATCTTACAAAAAATGTGGATACTCAGAAACCATATTGCAGATATGAATAGTGAAGAGGCGATGTCTTTGTTACTTAAACAAATGAAAGGAACCAGAGATAATATAGAGTTTTTGACAAGTATGAACAAATAGCAAGTAATTCATGGCTGTAAATAAAATAACGGTTGATGAATTTATTAGATTGTCCAAATTATATCCAGTAATTGATGTAAGAAGCGAAAGTGAATATAAACATGCTCATGTTCCGGGGGCAAACAATCTTTCTCTCTTTAATGATGAAGAAAGAAAGGTAGTAGGGACTATATATAAGCAACAATCCAGAGAACAGGCAATAAAAAAAGGACTTGAATACTTTGGTCCAAAGATGAAAGAAATGATCCTTTTTGCTGAAAGGATTAACAGGTCAATTCAAAATGACAATAAAACGTTTATAGTACATTGTTGGCGGGGTGGCATGAGAAGTGCAGCAGTGGCATGGTTGCTGGATATGTATGGCTTTAAAGTATACACATTAATAGGAGGTTACAAAGCTTTCAGAAATTGGGTACTTGAACAATTTACAGAACCTTGTTCAATAAATATTGTAGGAGGATATACCGGATCGGGTAAAACAATAATACTACAAGAACTGAAGAAAAAAGGCGAAGCAATAATAGATCTTGAAGGAATAGCCGGTCACAGAGGTTCGGCTTTTGGTAGAATAGGTCTGCCTGAACAAACAAGTGTAGAAATGTTTGAAAATAAGCTGGCGTTAGAACTTATAAAAATAAAGGAAGAGCATCCGAATAAAACGATATGGGTAGAGGATGAAAGTCAGAGAATTGGAGCAGTAAGTATTCCACAAAAATTTTGGGAAAAAATGCGTCAGAGCCTTGTTTACTTTATAGATATACCATTCGAAAAAAGATTAGCATACATAATTGAAAGTTACGGAATACTAGATCAAAAAGAATTGGCAGCAGCAATTTCGAGAATTGAAAAAAAATTGGGTGGATTAGAAACTAAAACAGCAATTGAATATTTAAACAGAAATGATTTCGAAAATAGTTTCAAAATATTACTGAAATATTATGATAAACTTTATTTGAAGTCACTCAGGTCAAGAGAAATAAAAAAAGATGATCATTCGTCATCATATGTGGTAGATAAAGAAAATGAATTTAAAAAAGGTATGAATCGAAACCTAAATGATGAATATTCAGAAGATTATAAGATACAAGTAAATTCAGAACAGGTAGATTCAGAAATCAATGCAATAAAACTACTTACTGTATTCTATGGAAGAAATTAAACTAACCCAATTTTCACACGGAGCGGGATGTGGATGCAAAATATCACCTAAAATTTTGGATCAAATACTGCATAGTAATTTTACATTACCCGATAATAAAAAACTTCTTGTTGGTAATGATGCAAAAGATGATGCAGCAGTATATGAATTAGAAAACGGTAAGGCTCTGATTTCAACAACGGATTTTTTTATGCCGATTGTAGATGATCCTTATAAATTTGGTAGAATAGCTTCAGCAAATGCTATATCGGACGTGTATGCGATGGGTGGAGATCCAATCATGGCAATTGCAATCTTGGGGTGGCCAATTAACACAATTTCACCTGCAATAGCAAAAAGGGTGATAGAAGGAAGTAAAAGTATTTGTCTTGAGGCAGGAATCCCTCTAGCAGGTGGCCATAGTATTGATTCACCAGAACCAATATTCGGTCTAGCAGTTAATGGATTGGTAGATGTTAAAAACCTTAAAAAAAATAATACGGCGAAGGAGGGTGATTATTTATTTCTGACAAAAAGAGTCGGAGTTGGAATATTAACAACAGCAGAAAAAAAGGGATTGCTGCTAAATAATGAATTGACTCTTGCTGCAGAACAAATGATGAAATTGAATAAGATTGGGTCTGTATTGGGTAAAAAATCATATGTAACAGCAATGACCGATGTTACCGGATTTGGAGTATTAGGCCATTTGGTGGAGATGGCTGAAGGAAGTTCTTTAAGTGCTGAATTATATTTTGACAGTATTGGATTGGTGACAGAAAATCTCACCAACTATATTAAAAAAGGTTCAATTCCAGGTGGAACAATTAGAAATTGGGACAGTTATGGTCATAAAGTGTTACTACCAGACGTTGAAGACAAAGAAATCAAAAAGATAATTTTGGCAGATCCTCAAACCAGTGGTGGATTGCTCGTAGCTGTTAAACCTGAAGCTATAAATACAATGATGGAATTATTGAATGACTATGACTTACAAGATTTTGTAAAGCCGATAGGAAGGATAGTTTCAAAAAGAGGATATGTTATTGAAGTTAACTAACCAACTTATCTATTTCAGAGGCAAGTAAAATATCTTTATCCGTAACAATATTACCAGCATCATGCGTTGACAACCAAATTTCTACTGTGTTCCATGTGTTACTCCATGTGGGATGGTGGTTGAGTTTCTCAGCAATTAAAGAAACTCTGCAAATAAAACCAAATGCTTCTGAAAAGTCATTGAAAATAAATTTTTTATAGAGCTTATCGTTATTATTATCCCAAATAAGTGAAATCATCTTTGTAAATTATTTTTTGATTTGATTTTTGATTGATCAATCTGAACTACCATTTGTACGCCTGGTATGGATTTCAAAAGAATTTGAATTCTTTGAAAATTTTGTAAACTTCCATTAATCCGCTTGAAAAACCAGATGTAATCTAAATGCTGCAATTCTGGTAATAAAAATTCACCATCATTTTTATTCGTGAATAGTTGATATTGGTCTAAAGAAACCGGATCACTATATTCATAAACAGTAAATGAATAGGTTCTTTGGTTTTTGACGAGATTAATCTGCATATCCTCTGAAGTACCAAAATAAATATTAAGGTGATGTTGAATATGCCAACAAAATAAATAATTTTTGAGCGTTGAAACGATACCAACTATATACGAGTCTTCAAAAAAATCAGGAAAGCTAGACTCTTCAAGACGGTACTTCATTAAAAAGTAATTTCGAATTTTATTTCTTGATCTTTTCTCAAAATGATAACTGTTGTTGAATCACCTTTTTTGAATTTAGATAATGCCTGCATATAAGATTCTACAGAAGATGTTTTAATATCACCAAGTTGTTTTACAATATCACCAGCGAGTATACCTACTTTTTTTGCTGGTCTATTATCAGAAACACCATCCACACGAACACCATTTCCACTATAGGAGTAATCTGGCATAATACCCATAGAAACACTAAATCTTGTTGATGTTGATGTTTGTTGCTCTCTTGTTTTAAGAAAATCAATTCTTGCACCAGACTTATCTTTAAGAATAAGCATTTCTATAAATCTAATTATCTTGAAAATTCCAGTGTAGTTAATTTTATCAGCATCATCAGAAGGTTTATGATAGTCTGAATGCAAACCAGTGAAAAAGAAAAGGACAGGAATGTCTTTACGGTAAAAAGAAGTATGGTCACTTGGACCAGAACCGCTTGAATCTGCTTTAATGGAAAAATCTTTTGAATCAACAGCTGAAATCATTTTATTCCAAGATGAACTCGTTCCATAACCACCTACTGTAATAGTCTTGGTACTGTCGTTCATTCTGCCAACCATATCCATATTAATCATGTAATTGACAGATTTTAAATCGATAGTTGGATTTTCAACGAAAAACTTTGAACCATTTAGACCTAGTTCTTCGGCAGAAAAGGCAATAAAGAGGAAATTATACTGTTTTGCTTTACCACCCTTCAAAGCGAATGCTAGTTCTATTAAACTGGCAGTTCCACTTGCATTATCATCAGCACCATTATGGATATCTGGAGCGGCTCCCCTAATCATTGAATTTCCATCTTCTCCGTAACCCAAATGATCAAAGTGTGCGCCGATCACTACAGTTAGTTCAGATTTGTTGTCTATGTAACCAACAACGTTTCTGGCATTACGGTATCTGGGAGAAATAGATATATTAAGATCAATACCATACTCAGATTCAGAATCGGGAAACAAAAAGACTTTTGATTTCGCAGTAAGATAAAAGGCAGGAATTAAAGCGGTTTCTGATCTGTCTTTAGGATCAAATGTAATATTATCTTTTAAAGGAGAGCTATTGTAAAAGATAATATAAGGAACATTCTTTGCTTTAGCAGATTTAAGTTTTTCTAAAACTAGGTTTTGAATATCGAAATGAGGATTATCCTTATTTTCAATGAGTTCTTCTCCTAAATCATATAACCAAGGCTGACCACTTTCGTGGATAGCGGGAGTAATATTTGATTTAAAAACTGCTTTTGGACTGTTTGAAAGGGGAAAAATATCTCTACCTACTTCGGCTTTAACACCATTAACTAAAAAGAAAGAAGTAGAATCAATAAATTTCCCATCATAGATATCAAAAGGTTGGAAAAATGAGGTATTATAAACATTACCTTTGGGCAAGAGTCCAATTTCCTTGAATTTACCTGCAATAAAATTTGCTGCAAGGATCTCACCTTCATCTCCAGCTCTTCTACCTTTCAAATCATTTGATGCAAGGTAAGAAACCTCCGTTTCAAGATAACCAATTACTTTTTTATCCTTTCTTGATAGTTTTTGTGCAAGAGTAGTAGACGAAATAAGAAGAAGAAAAATAAGAAACCTGTACATAAAGGAGATTTAGACAAAAATACACAGATGTTTGCATATACTTAATCTGCCATAAGGAACGTTTTACTTTATTCGTAAAGAAACAAAACGTTAACCAACTATATTTGTGCACTACAAATGGCAAAAAAACCACATATAGCGCTATTAGGAAACCCAAATAGCGGAAAAAGCTCTCTTTTTAACTTACTAACAGGGTTAAATCAGAAAGTTGGAAACTTTCCAGGAGTTACAGTGGAAAGAAAGATTGGAAAACTTAAAATTCAGCAAAAAACTGAATGTAACGTTATTGATTTACCAGGAACCTACAGTTTGTATCCAAGAAGAAGTGATGAATGGGTTGCATACAAACAAATAATGTCTCCCGAAATAGCGGAAGAAAAAGTAGATATAGCTATAGTTGTAGCTGATGCAAGTAATCTTAGAAGAAATTTATTGTATGTATCTCAAGTAATTGATTTGAAGATTCCGGTTATAGTGGTGCTGACTATGATGGATATCGCAAAGAAAAGAGGCGTCAAAATTGACATTGATGGTTTATCAAGGGAAATGCAGGTTCCAATTATTGCAGTAAATGCAAGAACAGGAAAGGGAATAGATCAGCTAAAATCAAGTATAGGAATAGTATTACAAACTGATATTGTTGGAAATGACTTTTACAATATCAATGAACTTGCCGAAGACGCAATAGCTGAAATAAAGAAACTAGATAGTTCATTGAGTAATTATGCTGCTATACATTATCTAATAAATCATGAATCTTTTCAAATAGACAAAGAAAAACAGGCTAAAATTGAAAAAATAGAAGAAAAATTTCAATTTAACCATACTAAAGTACAGGCAGAAGATATTCAAAAGAGGTATCAAAAGATTAGGCTGGTAATGCAGAAATCTGTAGAGGAAAACAGTCCGGAAAAACAAAAGAAATTCTCTGAGAAATTGGATGATTTTTTTCTACATAATACCTGGGGATATTTGATAATGGGTGTAGTACTTTTTTTATTATTTCAATCTGTGTTTTGGATTGCCGAATACCCAATGAATGCAATTGAAGAAGGTGTGGGATATTTAGGTGGTAAATTGGGTGAAGTACTGCCTGAAGGTTGGATAACTGATTTATTGATTAATGGCGTATTAGCTGGATTTGGAGGGATAGTTGTTTTTGTACCACAAATCATGATTTTGTTTGGTTTAATAACCTTGTTAGAAGATACAGGTTATATGGCCAGAATAAGTTTTTTGTCAGACAGGATAATGAGAAAAGTAGGTCTTAATGGTAAAAGTGTAATGCCCATGATTGGAGGCTTTGCATGTGCTGTTCCTGCTATAATGAATGCCAGAAATATTGAAAACAGCAAAGAAAGATTGCTTACAATCATGGTAACCCCTTTCATGAGTTGCAGTGCACGATTACCAGTTTTTACAATTTTGGCGTCACTTGTAGTTCCAAATGAATATATTTTTGGAGTTTTGAGCTTACAGGGCTTAGTATTGATGGGATTGTATGTTTTAGGAATTGCAGTTGCTATGGGAGTGGCATACATCCTGAATATATTCATTAAAATAAAAGAAAAAAGTTTCTTTATCCTAGAATTACCAATTTACAGACAACCACGATGGAAAAACATTGTGGTAACCATGGTAGAGAAGGCAAAAGTCTTTGTATTTGATGCTGGAAAAATAATCATGGTGATATCCTTAGTCTTATGGGCTTTGAGCACTTATGGTCCTTCAGATAGAAGAGAAACTATAGAGAGAAATTATACAGAACAATTAACTAAAAATCCTGATAATAAAGAAGCTTATGATTTGATTAGATCCCAGGAACTACTTGAAAATTCATATGCAGGTATTTTGGGCAGGGCAATAGAACCAGCTATTGCTCCACTTGGTTATGATTGGAAAATTGGAATTGCTTTGGTTACTTCATTTGCAGCGAGGGAAGTGTTTGTAGGGACAATGGCAACAATTTATAGTGTGGGAGGTGATGCAGATGAGAACAGTGAAACACTTCGGAATAAAATGGCTTCAGCAAAAAGACCTGATGGTACGCCAGTATACACAAAAGCAACAGGATATTCGTTGCTGATTTTTTATTTACTAGCGATGCAGTGTATGAGTACACTTGCTATTGTGAAAAGAGAAACTGGAAGTTGGAAATGGCCAATCATACAATTAATTTACATGACAGCAATAGCCTACTTCTTAAGTTTTGTTGTTTATCAGTTATTCAGCTAAGAGACCCATTGCTAATAAATCCCTTTTTAAATCTGCGGCAGAAGTGAAATGGTAAGATTTTATACCTAATCTTTCAGCCGCAATAACATTTCTATAATTGTCATCAATAAATATAGCTGAAGATTTGTCTATTGAAAATTTAGTGATTAAAAGTTCGTAGAAGTCATCGAAAGGTTTTCTTGTCATTTCTTCACCAGAAACAAGACGCCCATCAAACCAGTGTAAAAATTCGAATAAATCTAGTGCTTTTGGAAATGTTTCTGCACTCCAGTTTGTAAGTGCATAAATCTTAAAATTACCAGTTTTTCTAAGATTATTGAAAATTGAGACAGTTTCTGCTATAGATCCACCTAACATTTCTTCCCAACGGTCATAAAAGGCCTCTATCAGGCTCTTGTAGGTGGGATACTGGTCAATCAATAAGCTATTGGCTTCAGCAATTGAACGTCCACCATCTTGCTCCTCATTCCATTCAGAGGTACATATGTTTTCCAGGAACCATTTTCTTTCTGTTGTATCCGGAATGAGTTTTTTATATAGATACTCTGGGTTCCAATCTATTAAAACACCCCCCAAATCAAAAATTATTGTATTAATCTGCGTCATAAACATGATTAAATGATACCTTTTGTTCTGCTGATATCTAACATTCTTTGAATAGGAAGTACAGCTTTTTTAAGCAAATCTTCTGATAATAATAACTCAGGCTGTTCTGATAATAACGCATGGTAAATTTTTTCCATGGTATTTTTCTTCATATGCGGACAATCATTGCAAGCGCAGCTGTTATTAGGTGGCGCAGGAATGAAAACCTTGTTCGGTGAGGCTAAAATCATCTGATGTAAAATACCAGTTTCGGTCACAACAATGAATTTTTGAGACGAATCCTGTTGAGTAAATTTAAGTAACTGTGTTGTTGAACCAATAAATTCTGCATACTTCAGTAAAGCTTCCTCGCATTCTGGATGTGCTATAATTTTTGCATCAGGGATCTCACTCTTTAATTTAAGGAGCTTATCAATACTGAAAATTTCGTGAACCATACAGGCACCATTCCACAATACCATATTCCGGCCTGTTTGTTTGTTGATATAAGCGCCAAGATTGCGATCTGGCGCAAAAATCAAAGGTTGATCATCAGGAAAACTGTTAACAATTGACATAGCATTGCTACTGGTACAGATTATATCGCTCAATGCTTTAATTTCTGCAGAACAGTTGATGTAGGAAATGACTTTATGATCAGGCAAACTTGCTGTAAACTGCTGGAATAAATCAGGCGGACAACTATCACTCAAAGAACAACCTGCATCAAGATCAGGTATCAGTACTTTTTTATTCGGGTTTAAAAGTTTTGCTGTTTCAGCCATGAAATGCACACCGGCAAAAACAATCATATCAGCATCAACATTTTCAGCAGCTTGAGCAAGCTGAAGGCTATCTCCCAGAAAATCTGCAATATCCTGGATATCGGACGTCTGATAGTAGTGTGCCAGTATTATGGCATTTTTTTTCTGCTTTAAATCTAAAATTTTTTCTCTCAGATTCATGTGAACAACTCCTGTATTAATTATATATATATTCTTTATTTATAAAATACCTATTACTATTAAGGCTGTGGAAATGTGAAGAACTTAAAAAAAAATGACGTTATTAAGAGCTATCCACAAATATCCACAATAATTCACAAACAATGTGATTTCATCAACATTCAGTAAATAGGAAAACAGGGTAATCAAATTAACATTCCAAAAAACACTAACTTAAACTATCAACATTTAAAAAAAGACAAAAATCGTGTGGAAATCTTATGAGCAAAATGTGATTAAAACGGAAAAACACAACCTAACCACAAAAAGGCAGTAACAAAGTATGCGAAATACACAATCACAGTGTGTCAAAAAGGGCAGAAATTAACATGAATTCCGTGTTATCCACAATTTGTTAATAACCATTTTTAACCTATTTTTGCCACCCACTATATTAATATAAGAAGGATATG
>JBDLTO010000361.1:0-7774 GCA_039805815.1 Bacteroidota bacterium
CTGCAGGGATGAAGGCCGCCAATGAACTGGAAATGGCCAGCATGAGTCCGATCCAGAGCAGCAGCTGTGTGAGTCCTACGCCGGCTATGCCAATTATTTTACCCAACATCAGCTCAAATGGCTTGCAGGAAGAAACAATCACTTCTGCGATTCTGTTTGTTTTTTCTTCAGCAACACCACGCATTACCATGGCACCAAAGATGAACATGGTCATGTAGATCAGCAATCCACTGCCAAAGCCAATACCGTAAGCCAGACCCGCGTTTGCTTCTTTGGATTCGCCGGCTTCATCAGAAACCATGTTTTTCAGGGAAACATTGGCTTCTGACGCATCAGAGATAGAGTCAAGCGTGGATTTCTGAATCCCTTTTTCAAGCAGCAGTTTGTTTTCAAGTGCTTTATTGAGTTGTCTTTCAATGTAGCGGCTTGGCTCAAAACCAAGTTGCTCTGAGGAATAGAGTTCAGCATTTATTTTGCCATCTTCGAAGGTGGGGTAGAGGACACCATTGAACGACTTTTCTTTATAATTCAGTGAGTCTATGCCTTCAGGGAAACTAAAGACCACCCTTTCGCTGTCGCTTTTCAGGTGTTCCTGAAGAAAGCCCGGATCATTGACAACTGCTATGTTGGTTGTTTCCCGTGATGTAGCAGCAAAATAGGCTGAGCCTCCGATAAATACGATGAATATGACTGGCATCAGGAAGGTCATCAGTAAAAAACGTTTGTTTTTGACCCTGGTGATGTATTCCCTTTGTATGATAAGTAAAACCTTGTTCATTTGGATGATGTTGGATGTGATCAATGCTGAAACTGTCTGGCTTCCGGGGTACCCTGCACCAGCCGGATGAAAATGTCATTGAGCGAAGGGAGTACCTCGTGGAAAGAGCGGATGTTCAGCCCTTTGTTGATGAAATACTGGATTACATCATTGTTGGTAAATCCTTCGTTGATCTGAATTTTAAGCTGGTTTGATGCAGCTGATTTCAGGTTGAAGAGGTGAATGGCAGTGTGTTCAGGTAATACCGGCTGATCAAAGCCTATTTCGAAGATATTTTCCTTGAAATCCTGTTTTACCTGTGTTACAGTTCCATCAAGGATTTTCTGACCTTTGTTTACAAGTACGATCTGGTCACATATTTCTTCTACCTGTTCCATCCGATGGGTGCTGAAAATAATGGTTGCGCCAGCTTTGGCCAGGTTGAATATCTCATCCTTGATCAGGTTGGCATTCACTGGATCCAGTCCGCTGAACGGCTCATCCAGGATGATGAGTTTCGGGTTGTGCACTACGGTGGTTACGAACTGCAGTTTCTGGCTCATTCCTTTGGAGAGGTCTTCCACTTTTTTATTCCACCAGGATTCCATCTGGAATTTAATGAACCAGGATTTGATATTTTCCATGGCTTCCTTTTTGGAGAGCCCTTTCAGTTGGGCCAGGTAAAGCACCTGTTCGCCAATTTTCATTTTTTTATAAAGTCCCCTTTCCTCAGGCATGTATCCAATCAGTCCATTGTCTCGCAACGGCTCAAAAGGGTTTCCGTTCAATGTAATGTTGCCTTCATCCGGCAGAAAGATGCCGGTAATCATGCGCAGCAGGGTTGTTTTACCTGCACCGTTGGGGCCAAGCAGTCCGAATACAGATCCCTGGTTGATGGAGAAGCTGATGTCATCCACTGCTTTTTGTCCTGAAAAGTTTTTTTTCAGTCCGTTTATTTTGAGAATTTGTTCCATGTCAGTAGTTAGTGCCGGAAAATTACGTTGAAAATCAGACACTTTTGTGGAAAAGTGATAAGTGGTTGGCTACCTTCTGTCCATCCATGGCTGCACTTACGATGCCACCGGCATAGCCTGCCCCTTCGGCGCAGGGAAATAGGTTTTGAATTTGCGGGTGCCTGAGTGTTTCTGGGTCACGTGGTATTCTGACCGGTGAAGAAGTGCGGCTTTCCGGGGCTATGAGGATGGCTTCTTCGGTGAGGTATCCTTTCATTTTCTTCCCGAATTGCTTGAAAGCTTCCCGAAGCGTGGCACTTACAAATCCGGGTAATACTTCATGCAGGTTAACCGGATTGACGCCCCGGAGGTATGAATTTTCCGGTAGTGATGAGGATGAGCGGTTCATTACAAAATCTGTCATCCGTTGCGCTGGTGCAACGAATCGTCCGCCGCCGGCTTCATAAGCTGTGCGTTCCACCGATTCCTGAAAATCGTGCATCGCTAGCGGGCTGTCCATTTTTTTCAGGTCTGTCAGCTCCACCTGCACCACCATGCCAGAGTTGGCGAAGGGGTTATTGCGTTTACTCGGACTCCATCCGTTTACTACCAGGGCTTCCTGGCTTGTTGATGCTGTTGCGATGATGCCACCCGGACACATACAAAAAGAAAAGGCGCCTCTGCCCCGGACCTGTTCTACCAGTTGATAGGCAGCAGGGGGGAGGTGCGGATCTCTGGTTGTGTTAAGCGGACAGTGATACTGGATGGAGTCGATCAATGTCTGCGGGTGTTCGATACGCACACCCATGGCAAAAGGTTTGGCTTCAATGAGGATTTGTTTGCGGTGCAAGAGCTCGAAAATATCTTTGGCGGAATGCCCGGTGGCCAGGATAAAATCCTTCCCATTAAAGCTTTTGCCGTTGGCGGTGATTACGGCCTTGATACAATTACTTTCAAGAGAGAGATCGGTTACCCTTTCATTGAAATGCACTTCACCTCCAGAGGCGATTATTTGTTCCCGCATCGCTTGGATGATACCCGGTAATTTGTTGGTGCCGATATGTGGATGAGCGGTGTACAATATGGAAGGGTCTGCGCCGAACTGAACAAAGAGCTGCAAGATTTTATCGATATTACCCCGCTTATTGCTGCGCGTATAAAGTTTACCATCACTGTAGGTGCCGGCACCGCCTTCACCGAAGCAATAGTTGCTATCGTCATTCAATATTCCTTCCCGGTTTAGAGCAGCCAAATCCCTCCGTCTGTCGCGCACATTCTTACCCCTTTCCAGGATCACCGGTTTGATGCCCTTTTCGATCAGCTCCAGGGCTGCGAATAGTCCTGCCGGACCAGCCCCTACAATAATAACCCTTTCTGCATCAGGCTTCAGTGCAGGGAAGTTTACCTGCGGATAGGAGGATTCTGTGTATGGTTCATCAATATAGGCATTGACTTTCAGTGTGAACAATACATTTCTTCTCCGTGCATCGATGGATTTTTTCAATATCCTGAAGCCGGTTATAGCGGAGGGTTTCCTACCCAAGTGGAGGGCAATAGCAGTTTTGATGCTGTATTCCTGTGATGCTTCAGCTGGGGTAAGCTGCAATTGGATCTCCTGCTGCATGAAATAATCAGAAAGGCAGGTCGTCTGCTGCACCTGATTGGCCCATTGGGTCAGGTGTGAAAGCAGGAGGTGTTTCGATACCGCCACCAGCACCCATGCTCACTTGTTCTATTCTCCAGGCGTCGAGGTTGGTGATGTAGTTAACCTGTCCGTTTTTCTCCCAACGGGAACCTTTGATATTAAAATGAACTTTTACAGTGTCTCCAACGTTGAAGCGGTCGAGGATGCCTGTGCGATCCTGAACGGTCTGAAATTTTACAAAGTTGGTGATGGTCCTGCCATTGATATCTTCATTCGTTTCAACAACGAATTCCCTTGTTTTGAAGGTAGCACTACGCTGGATGGTTTCAAATTTGGCAACAATTTTGCCTGTGAGATCAAATGCCATGGTAAAAAACAATTTGGGCGAAGTTACCACAAAAAATGACTAATTTCCGCAATCTACCATTCAATATGAGACGTTTCCTTTTGACAGCCATTATTCCGCTACTTCTCGCAGCTTGCACCACTGGGAGCAGGTTGTCTGCAGTCACATACAAGGGATATCCGGTAAATCCGACCCGTTCAACGGATTCATTGTTGCTGCAACTGATCAGACCTTACCGCGATAGCGTTGGCAAGACTATGGATGAAGTGTTGGTTCAGAATCAGCAAGACCTGCTGAAGGAACTGCCGGATAGTCCGCTTGGCAATTTCCTGGCAGACGCTTATCTCTGGGCGGCACGCAACATGTTTGATGCAGGGGCCGATGTGGCTTTTATGAACCATGGAGGGGTCAGGGTTAACCGTTTTGCAGCCGGACCGGTTACACGGGGAATGGTGTTTGAAGTGATGCCATTCGACAACCAGCTTGTGATTGTTCCGGTGAAGGGTGATGTATTGAGTCAGTATATACAGAGACTCGCTGCGGAAGGCGGTGGAGGCGGTGTAGCCGGGCTCAGTTACCGAATTACGGGGAAGATCGCGGTGGATATAAAGATAAACGATAAGCCTCTGGATCCTACAGCAACATATAAAATGGTCAATTCTGATTATGCGGTAGATGGCGGTGGCGGTTTCAGGGGTTTTAGGGAGTTAAAGCAGCAGCGGACAGGCTATTTGCAACGTGATGCCATCATTGCTTATTGCCTGTGGCAACAGCAAGAGGGTCGAAAGATAACTACAGCATCTAACACAAGGATAAGCAAATGAACAGGAGAAATTTCATCGCATCAGGCAGTATGGCAGCTGGGAGTCTTTTGTGGCAACCCCCTGTTTTTGCAGCAGCTATGGCTAGCAGGCTTACCATTCTCCATACCAATGATGTACACAGCAGGCTTGACCCTTTTCCAAAGGACGGTACAAGGAATGCGGGTATGGGTGGCGTGGCAGCCAGGGCAGCATTGATAAACCGCATTCGAATGCAAGAGGAGCATGTGCTCCTGTTGGATGCCGGAGATATCTTTCAGGGAACACCTTATTTCAATGTGTTCAAGGGAGAGCCTGAGATGAAAGCCATGCGCATGATGGGGTATGATGCAGGCATTATGGGCAACCATGATTTTGATGCTGGATTAGAAAATTTCGCCATGCAGTTGACCGCTCATGGCAGGTTTCCCATAGTGATGTGTAATTATGGTTTTGAGGGTACACCCATGGAGTCTTTGTATGTTCCCTATAAAGTGTTCCGGAAAGGAGATTTGCGAATTGGCGTGACAGGCGTGGGTATTGCTTTGGAGGGACTTGTTCCTGAGCAATTGTATGGCCAAACGGTTTACAAAGATTCGGTAGTGCACGCAAACACAACAGCTTCAATACTCAAGGAAAAAATGAAATGCGATATGGTGATTTGTATATCCCATCTTGGGGATAAGTATGCCGATGACCAGGTTAGTGATGAGGTTTTTGCCAAATCGTCCGACAATATTGACTTGATTATTGGTGGACATACACACCGGTTTTTTGAAAAACCACGTGAATACCGCAATGCGGTAGGTAAGCAGGTTTGGGTTAATCAGGTAGGGTGGGGCGGATTACAATTGGGCAGACTAGATTTTGAATTTTCCAAAAAAAATGACCGGAAATTGATAAATAATCAATCCATTTCGATAGTTGAAAATAATGTGGAATAAAAAATTTTTTTTGTTGAAACATGATTCTATATTCGCCGTCTGACCATCAATTGTGGATAAGATGTTGAGAGTTTGATTTTGAGCTGACAAAAAACGCCTACCCTTTGAACCCCTTGAAAATCTGATACTTATAAAGAGATTTTTTCAATTGTGAATGTTTCCAGTTGTCATCCTCTTTATGTGAAGAAAGGCTAACAAAACCCTGAAAATCAGGGAAGTAAAACTGTTTATTGAGCAATGGAAAAACCATTTGAGAAAATCTGGAGTAATTGTCTTGTTATCATCAAAGACATTGTGGAGTGGCAACACTTCAAAACATGGTTTGAACCAATCAGGCCTGTTGGGTTAAAAGACAATGTGCTTACCATTCAGGTGCCCAGTCAGTTCTTTTATGAATATATCGAGGAGCATTACATCAATCTGTTAGCCAAAACACTCAAGCGAGAGTTGGGTAAGGATGCAAGGCTTGAATACAGGATTATGGTGGACAGTGGCAATGGAAAGTCAAAACCATTGACGATGGATGTGAGCGGACAAACCTTTAAAAGTTATTCGAACAATGAAATGGATTTTCCACTGGTGATCAACAATCATGTAAAGAATCCATTTGTGATACCCGGGTTAAAGAAGATGCAGATTGATTCACAGCTCAATCCCATTTATACCTTTGACTCATTTGTGGAAGGTGATTGCAACAGAGTTGCCCGCAGGGCTGGTAAAACCGTTGCTGAGAAACCAGGAGCTACTTCTTTCAATCCGCTTGTTGTTTATGGTGGTGTTGGATTGGGAAAGACACATCTGGCTCAAGCCATCGGCAATGAAGTGAAGCGGTTGCATCCCAACAAGGTTGTATTGTATGTAAGTTCAGAGAAGTTCATCAATCAGTTTCAGGACCACAGTCGCAATAATGCCATCAATGATTTCATTCATTTTTACCAGATGATTGATGTATTGATATTGGATGATGTGCAGTTCTTCAACCGCGCAGAGAAAACCCAAGATGCGTTCTTTGCCATATTCAACCATTTGCACCAATCAGGCAAGCAGCTCATTCTCAGTTCAGACAAGCCCCCTAAAGACCTTGAAGGTTTACAGGAGAGGTTACTCAGCAGGTTTAGGTGGGGCTTGAGTGCGGATTTGCAGGTGCCGGATTATGAGACCAGGATAGAGATTTTGGAGAAGAAGATGAAGAACAACGGGCTGGATTTGCCGAAGGATGTGGTGAAGTACATTGCTTATAATATTCAGAACAATGTGCGGGAGTTGGAAGGTGCATTGATTTCGCTGCTGGCACAGTCTTCTTTGAATAAGCGTGAGATTGATCTTGACCTGGCCAAGAAGGTGTTGCGGAATTTCATCAAGACTACATCAAAGGAGATTACAATAGATACGATACAGAAGATGGTATGTGATTTCTTTGATTTGCCTTATGACAGGTTGTTGCAGAAGACCCGGAAGCGGGAGATTGTGCAGGCCCGTCAGATAACGATGTATCTGGCCAAGATATTCACCAAGAATTCGTTGAAGACCATTGGTGAGCATTTCGGCGGAAGGGATCACACTACGGTAATACATTCCTGTCAGACTGTCAAAGACCTGATGGATACAGACAATATGTTTAGGGAGAGTGTGATGGAGTTGCAGCAAAAGGTACAGCTGGCGGCGATGTAATGATTTTGCCACTTTTTTCCTGAATACATTTTGGGGTTTGCAGGTTTTTATGTAATTTTGCAGTCCCTGAAAATAAGATTTCAGACGGTGAGGTGGATGAGTGGCTGAAATCAGTAGTTTGCTAAACTGCCGTACGGGTAACTCTGTACCGCGGGTTCGAATCCCGCCCTCACCGCAGTTTTTTTTCAGGATGTTCCAGGAAGCTGGTACATTCAAAAGTTCGGGAAGTAGCGCAAGACAATTGCGCATCCCGACTAGAAGTCGGGAGGGTCGCAGCAATGCGAATCCTCAAAATTCGGGAAGTAGCGCAGGCCGGTAGCGCACCTGGTTTGGGACCAGGGGGTCGCAGGTTCGAATCCTGTCTTCCCGACAAACAAGAAGCTAGCACGATGGTGCTGGCTTTTTTTGTGTTTTTATTTTAGCTCCCTCCAAAGGAGAGCCGAAGGCAATCCTGACTTCCCGGGAAATGAGCATTTTATAGTATTTTATGCCAAAAAAACACATTTTACAGTACTGAATAATTAATTTACAGTCAAACAGGCTGTTATGGAAAAAAAACCAGCTGGTAATGAATGGCTAAAAAATCATTTTGGCCTCCATCGTTATTCATTTACGCATAGTTCTTTTATAGGTAATAACCCATCAGTTGAACTGAGCT
>JBDLTO010000362.1:0-6156 GCA_039805815.1 Bacteroidota bacterium
AAACCTTCCTTATCCATTTGAGCAATCATGCTAACAACCCTTTGCTTCCTTTCTGGTTCACCCTGTGGTAATAAAGCGAGGTGTGAAACTTTGGCTGAAACAAAAAGCATTGCAGACGCATTTTTACAGGCTGCAACACAAGCTCCACAACCTATACATGCAGCCGCCGCAAAAGCATCATCTGCCTTATCTTTTTCAATTGGAATGGCGTTACCATCTACAGCATTACCTGTATTTACGGAAACATAACCACCAGCCTGTATGATTCTGTCAAAAGCAGACCTGCTAACCATTAAATCTTTTATAACAGGGAATGCATTTGCCCTAAAAGGCTCTATGGTGATAACATCACCATCCTTAAATGCACGCATGTGTAATTGGCATGTGGTTGTACCTTTCCAAGGACCATGTGGCTGACCATCAATTACCATTGAACACATTCCACAAATCCCTTCACGGCAGTCATGGTCAAATGCAATTGGATCATGACCTTCTTTAATTAGTCTTTCATTCAATACATCTATCATTTCCAAAAAAGACATTTCAGATGAAATATCCTTTACATCATAGTTTTCAAAGTGCCCCTGATCATGGCTGTTCTTTTGACGCCACACTTTTAACTTAAGGTTCATTGAATAATGCTGCATATGATCTGTTTGACGTTTGATTTGATTATTTATAACTTCTTTGACTGGGTTTTACAATTTCATAATTCAATGCCTCTTTATGAAGTTCCCATTTATCGCCTTTGTTTTCCCAAGCAGCTACATACATATAATTCTCATCATCACGAAGTGCTTCGCCATCAGGAGTTTGGAACTCCTCACGGAAATGTCCGCCACAACTTTCGTTTCTTTCCAATGCATCAAGGCACATCAGTTCACCCAATTCTATGAAATCAGCTACCCTACCGGCTTTATCCAGCTCAGGATTCATCCCATTTATCTCGCCTGGTATTCTAACATCAGACCAAAACTCTGCTTTCAGCGCCTGAACTTCCTTAATTGCTTGCTTCAGACCTTCTGCATTTCTTGCCATTCCGCATTTGTCCCAGATGATTTTGCCGAGTCTTTTATGGAAACTTTCAACGGTTTGCTTACCCTTGATAGACATGAGTGTATTGATGCGGTCTGCAGCCTTCTGTTCTGCCTCAACGAATGCAGGATGGTCAGTTGAAATGGACTGTGTCCTGATATCATCAGCCAGGTAATTACCAAGTGTATATGGAATAACAAAATAGCCATCAGCCAATCCCTGCATCAAAGCTGATGCACCAAGCCTGTTTGCTCCGTGCTCACTGAAATTGGCTTCACCCAGGGCATACAATCCATCAATGGTTGTTTTGAGTTCATAATCAACCCAAAGTCCTCCCATGGTATAGTGTACTGCAGGGTAAATCCTCATTGGTACTTCGTAAGGATTTTCACCAGTAATTTTGGCATACATATCAAACAGGTTACCATATTTCTCTTTAACAACTTCCTTACCTAAAGCAGTAATTACATCAGGGGCAACATTACCGAGATTCCTTTTGCTGACTTCAGCTTTTCCATAACGCTGAATTGCAGCTGCATAGTCGAGGTATACGGCCTGTTTGGATGAACCAACACCATATCCGGCATCGCAGCGTTCTTTTGCAGCCCTGGAAGCAACATCCCTTGGCACAAGATTTCCAAATGCAGGATATCTCCTCTCTAAATAATAATCTCTCTCCTCTTCTGGTATCTCATTGGCAGGTCTATCATCCCCTTGCTTGGCAGGAACCCAAATCCGACCATCGTTTCTGAGAGATTCTGACATCAGAGTCAATTTCGACTGGTGGTCTCCTGATACTGGAATACAGGTTGGATGAATTTGAGTGAAGCAGGGATTAGCAAAATAAGCACCTTGCTTGTGTGCTTTCCATGCAGCAGTAACATTTGATCCCATTGCATTGGTGGAAAGGTAAAAAACGTTTCCGTAGCCACCTGTACAAAGTAAAACAGCATGAGCGAAATGTCTTTCAAGTTCACCTGTTACGAGATTTCTTGCTATGATACCCCTGGCTTTACCATCAATGATTACAAGTTCTACCATCTCATGCCTGGCAAACATAGATACGGTTCCAAGTGCAACTTGCCTTTCCAGAGCCTGATAGGCACCAATCAATAGTTGTTGACCAGTTTGACCGGCTGCATAAAAAGTACGCTGAACCTGAGTACCTCCAAAAGACCTATTACTCAAAAGTCCCCCATATTCACGTGCAAATGGAACACCCTGAGCCACACACTGATCGATGATATTTGTACTAACTTCTGCTAACCTATGAACATTGGCTTCCCTCGCCCGATAATCACCACCCTTTATGGTATCATAAAAAAGCCTGTACACTGAATCACCATCATTCTGGTAATTTTTGGCAGCATTGATACCACCCTGTGCAGCAATTGAATGTGCTCTTCTTGGCGAATCCTGAAAGCAAAAAGCTTTCACTTTATAGCCCATTTCACCAAGGCTGGCAGCTGCAGATGAACCTGCAAGTCCGGTTCCGACAATGATTACTTCAAGTTTCCGCTTATTGGCCGGATTAACCAGCTTTACATTTCCCTTGTATTTTGTCCATTTGGAGTCCAAAGTACCGCCAGGAATTTTTGAATCTAGCATATAAGTTGAATTAGAAATTTGTTAGAATAATAGTGTGAATGCACCTTTGATTGTTGGCCAGTTAAAATAAAAATGGAGTGGCATTAAAGCAAAAATGAATGGAATTAAAATTGAAAATATAGTTCCAACCTTTTTAATCAAAGGAAAATAGTTTTTGGTTGTCCATCCCATTGTTTGTGATGCACTTTGGATGCCATGCAAAAGATGCCATGCCAATGAAAAGCAGCCTACAAGGTAAAGAACGACAGCAAGAGGTTGCGCAAATACATTCCTCATTTCAAGATAGAGATTGTGATACATTACTCCATCATATTCAACTTCGGTTAAACCACCGAAACGGGACGGTACCCAAAAATGAGCAATATGTACAATTAGAAACAAAAGAATGAGTGTTCCCAGAATTGCCATAGACCTGGAATACCATTTTGAGGTTTTATTACCTGCGGTAACTGCATAACGTGAAGTCCTAGTTGACCGATTTTGTAACTCGAGCTTGTATCCCTGAAAAATGTGCAGCAGAAATCCTGCAAAAAGTCCGACTTCAGTAATACGAACCAAAAAATTAGTACCCATAAAGTGAGCAGCCTTGTTAAAATTCATTTCGGGATGTTCAAAGAAAACATTTGCATTGACATAGCAATGAACAACGAGGAAAACTACAAGGAAGATACCAGTAAGGGCCATGACAATTTTCTTGCCAATTGAAGAGCTAAACAATTGAGTCCAGTTCATAAGTTTAAAGATTTCTCTTTTTGAATTCCCGCAAAGTTACATGACATTGGCTAAATAATTTGAATTGTTTAACTCCAACTGGTGCAAAAAGGATAATAAAATTGAAAACTTCAACGAAATCGTTTTCAATCAAACCCTATTCTTTTGATAACCTGATTATCAATTCGGGTAAACAGATTGAGGGCAGAATAGGTCCTCCACTCTTCAATATTGGCGATCATCAAATATCTGTCAACGCCTGCCCTAGTAAAATCATACTTTGACTGCTCAGGTAAGCCTAATATTACCATCCAGCCGCCATCTTCAATGATATCTTCATACCACTCTTCATAATAACAATCATCACTGCTGTGAAAATTCAGAATATTCTCGCCAACCAGAATAAATTTGATAATCCCATTTGCAATCAATCTGTCAATAACCTCCCGCTTAAAAGTCATGATATCATTCTCTATGGCATCATTCCATTCACCAATAAGCTCAATGATAGCAAAACCCAACTCATAATCTGAAAATAAAATTTTAAGGTACAGTGTAGACGATCCAAAATCATCCCACTGGGGATGAATGTAATAATTATAGATTGTTTGGGTAAACTGGAATTCTGAGTATTCCCTTCCAAAAAAAGGAGACCTGGGGTCTTCTTCCGCAGTATAAATATGCCTCCAGTTGTAGAATGGTTCAATTACATGCATTGCTTGAAATATTATTTGGTCAGCTCATTCAAAGCAGATTTAACAGTACCATATTCCAAGAGAATTTTTTTAGCCTCATCATAATTTTGTAAGCCGGATTTGAGCATTAACATTTTTACCCCTCTGTCAACCAGTTTCTCGTTGGTGAGCTGCATATTAACCATTTTATTATCCTCTACCCTTCCAAGTTGAATCATAACGGCAGTTGAAATCATATTGAGTACCAATTTCTGGGCTGTACCGCTTTTCATTCTTGTGCTTCCGGTAACAAACTCCGGCCCAACGGGTACTTCAACCGGAAACTCTGCTGCATCTGCAAGAGGCGAACCCTCATTACAGGTTATGCAACCGGTCAAGATCCCCATTTCCCTGCACTTTTGAATACCCCCTATTACGTATGGAGTGGTACCACTGGCTGCAATACCCACCACTGCATCAAGTGAATTGATATTGTGTTCCTGCAGATCAACCCAGGCCTGATCAGAATCGTCTTCAGCAAACTCAACTGCCTGAAACATTGCCCCATATCCACCAGCAATGATACCAACCACCATACCCTGAGGAATTCCGTAGGTAGGCGGACATTCAGATGCATCAACTACACCCAGCCTGCCACTTGTTCCCGCACCAATGTAAAACAATCGTCCACCGGAAATCATCCTTTCAGCAATAGCATCTACGAGTATTTTGATCTGAGGAATGGCCAATTGAACAGCTGACGGCACTTTTTGATCCTCTATATTTATACTTTCCAGGATCACTTGCGTAGACATCAACTCCAAATTCCGATACAAAGAATCTTTTTCTGTAATCCTGTTCATCTCCAATGAATATTTCCAATTATTTTTCCATGTGATACTTAGCTAATCCGCTCATAGGCTGCTTGATAACTTCTCCCAATTCAAAGCCATAGGCTTCACAAAGTTCAACAATTTTATCCTTGAAATGAAATGAAATGCTGCCCACAAAATTAAGCTTATTTGTAAACCTTGATTTGTATCGGACTACATGCTCATCCAAAAAAGACCTTAAACTGTCTTCGATGATATTTTCAACAATATAATGACCCCGGTGAGCCGACAAAAAAACGGCAAAAGATGCAAGATACCTGTTTGGATATGGTTCTTTGTATACTTTATGCAGAATTTCATCTTTGTTTGTCTTAAACTGCGCTTCAAATGATTCTGACAACAGTTTATCAAATTGCTGATACAGATAGTGTGTGATGACCTTTTTGCCCATGTAGGCCCCACTTCCCTCATCCCCCAGTATAAACCCCAATCCAGGTGAATTAAAAGTGATTTTTTTACCATTGAATTCACATGAATTTGAGCCAGTTCCAAGGATACAGGCAATTCCGGGTTTGTTGCCGCATAATGCAATTGCTGCCCCCATTAAATCATGGGTAACATGAATATTACTATTTGTAAAAATTGAAGAAAGTGCTTTTTTGACTATGTTGGCTTTGGGACTGGTTTTACACCCTGTACCATAGAAATATACGCTGCTGATTTGTTTCTGATAAATTGAGTCTGGAAATTCTTTCTTCAATAAATCAACCATTACATCTCTTTCCATGTGGTACGGACTCAATCCACTGGTAAAAAATGAGGGTTTTGACGCCTGGCCAATAAGCCTCCATTCTGTTTTCGTGGCCCCACTATCTGCTAAAAGTATAAAATCTGTCATTCTTTAGGTTAAATTCATCAACTTTGCAAATCAATCTACTTCAACAATGACTCCAAATAAAAAATACAGTTTTACCACCCCACTTCTCATCTCAGTTGCTGTTTCAATTGGCATGCTAATTGGTTACAAATTACATAGCAATATGCCAATATCGAAAAGTTTTTTCACATCAAAAGAAAAAACAACATACGATGAGGTAATGGAACTGGTAAAGAAAAGGTATGTAGATGAAATCAAAACAGACTCTATCACTGAAATTGCCATTCAGTCGGTTTTATCTGCGCTTGACCCCCATTCAAATTTTATTCCTGGATCGGAGCTCATGGAAATGAACGAAGACCTTGAGGGTAAATTTGAAGGCATCGGTGTGGAATTCAATGTCTTTCATGATACAGTT
>JBDLTO010000363.1:0-9819 GCA_039805815.1 Bacteroidota bacterium
GTGTTTCGAGCATCGCACAAGACCCAAGTAAACCTGATACTTGGTATGCCGGCACCGGAGAACCCATAGGAGCATCTGCTGGCTATCCCAATACATTCATCTATGGAGAGGGTATGTTCAAGTCAACAGACAATGGGGCTACCTGGAGTAAACTGGCTTCAACCAACGTAGCAGATATCGTAACATTTTCCTCCCCCTGGAGCTTCGTGCATAAAGTTGTGGTTCACCCAACAAACGGTGATGTTTATGCAGCCGTGCACCGAAGGGTTTTCAGATCAAGTGACGGTGGTGGTAGCTGGACAGAAATATTTGGCAGTACTGTGCCTGCTACAGCAGTCGGAGGCATAGCAGATATCCTGATAAACAACAATGGCTCAAAAATTTTTGTGGCCATGAGTGGTAGGAATGCGGACAGAAATTTGGCTGGCGTTTTTACATCGGCTACTGGTAATGCAGGTTCATTCACACGCATAGCCGGAGGCATCAAGGATGCTGCGGATTCAGTTGCCGGCTGGAGGGCATATGACAATGCCACTGTTGCTGGTGAATATGTAGCAGGCTATGGCAGGATTGTTATGGCACTGTCTCCTTCTAACCAGAATCTGTTGTATGTAATGGTTGAAAATGCTGACTTCGCCACCGACAGCAAACCTGAAGCTGACCTATTCAGGTGCAATATGGGCACAACACCATTTACATGGAGCAGTCATGGCAAAAATCTCTACGCTAGCAAAACAGCTGCAGGCAGCACAACCTCAACCACAAAATACATGGAGCTGCAACAGGGATACAATATGGCACTGGCTGTTCATCCTACCAATCCCAATCTGGTACTTGCCGGCGGGGTAAACCTTTTTAAGTCAACGGACGGGTTCGGATCAACTGCTGCGACTTCATTTATCGGTGGTACCAACTCTACATCATACACAGATGAACTGAGCACCAGTCACCCTGATATCCACACCCTCGTTTTTGATCCAACTAACCCCAACAGGCTATTAGTGGGTTCAGATGGAGGAATAGGACTCATCGAAAACGTATCAGCATCAACCGTTGTTTGGGGCTTTCATGATGCCAATTTAAATCGGACATACAACTCTCAATATCAAACGCTCCAGTATTACCATGTGGGCATTGATCCCACCACAGGTTCAAGGAATTTCTTTGGAGGAGCACAGGATAACTCAACAACGTTCAGGGATCGGACAGGAATCATCGATTCAAAACTAACACCAGACAGCAATGACCATTATCCCCTGCTCGGGGGTGATGGCTGTGCCGTTGGTATGAGTAAGAAGAACAGCGCTGGCAACCAGCACTTGTTTTGTGCAGCTCAAAATGGGCAATTCTACCGTATGAATTTATTTGGCTTAGATGGTCCGGGAAGTCCATTTACCAAAATTAAACCCAATAACACTGGGGAAGGAGAATTCGTAACCTATTTCCACCTAGACCCTGACAACACAGATTATCTCTACTATGCTACCATGGACAGTCTTTACCGCACCGGTGATGCAACGAATGTGACTTCTTCCAACTGGACATACATGGATGGTGTGGCCCCTGCAGTGAGTGGCAGTATATTTTCGCTTGAAACAACCCGCGGCCCATATTCTGGTAATAACCACTTGTTCATAGGTACTTCTCAAGGAAAAATTTACAGGCTGAGAGATCCCCAGCAAGGTCTTACCAATAACCAGCCTGTTGATATCACTCCAAGTGGCATGTCATCAAGCTCAGTGGTCAGGGACATTGCAGTAAACCCCAGAAATCAGGATACCGTTATTGCTGTTGTGTCGAATTACAGCGTGAACAGTATTTTCTGGACTGGCAACGCTACTGCCAGTCAGCCTACCTGGCAAATCATTGAAGGGAATCTTACGCTTCCTTCAGTTCGTGCTTGTGAAATCATTGCAAAAACTACCGGGATTGAATATTATGTAGGAACGTCAATCGGACTTTACAGCACAACATCCATCAGTGGATCAAGTACGGTCTGGGCAAGGGAAACAGGTGCAACAGGCACTCCTGCAGAGATGATCAACAATGCAGTAATCAATTCACTTGCACACAGGTACACAGACAATACCCTTGTTGTAGGAACACATGGCAACGGCATGTTCGCGGCCTCACTCGGCAGCGCTATTACAATAACTACTGCCATAACCAATCCTATCCGCAACAATTCGGATTTCATCAGCAGGGTTTACCCAACACTTACCAGAGACAGGGTAAACTACCAGATTGGAAACATGTATACTGTTAAAAAACTGGGCATTCAGGTAACGAGCACCTCCGGAGCTGTAGTTTACAGAAAGGAAACAGGCTATCAGAACGGTTATGTGGAAATGAACAACCTGCCTGCAGGTACATACATTGTAACGATTACCAGTGGAGACAGAAAATTCCAGTCAACCAACAAAATCATAAAACAGTAATTCAACAATATTGCATAAAAAAAATACCGGCAATTGCCGGTATTTTTTTTATGCTGAAAACACAAAAATTGATTACATCTTGCTTTTAATAAATCCAACCAAGCCCTCAATAGGAATTCGCTCTTGTGTCATCGTATCACGGTAACGAATAGTTACTGTGTTGTCTTCTTTAGTCTGATGATCAACAGTGATACAAAAAGGTGTACCTAATGCATCCATCCTCCGGTAACGCTTACCGATGGTATCCTTTTCCTCATAAAAGCAATAGAATTCGTTTCTGCATGCTGCCATGATCTCACGGGCAATCTCAGGCAGTCCCTCTTTCTTCAGCAGCGGTAATATAGCAAGTTTAATGGGCGCAATTTTAGCTGGTATTTTCAACACAACCCTGCTATCCTCCTTACCATCCTCTTTGGTCCAATGCTCTTCCTGATAGGCATTGCAGAGTGTCAATAAAAACATCCTGTCCAAACCAATGGATGTTTCAATAACATAGGGGATGTAATTCTGGTTTATCTCCGGATCGAAGTATTGCATCTTTTTGCCGCTGAACTGCTGGTGACTCTTAAGGTCAAAATCAGTTCTGCTGTGGATGCCTTCAACTTCTTTCCAGCCTATTGGGAATGCATATTCTATGTCAACGGCTGCATCTGCGTAATGTGCAAGTTTGACATGATCGTGGTAACGGTAATTTTCAGCAGGTATTCCCAAAGATGTATGCCATTTCATGCGCTCTTCCTTCCAGTATGCATACCATTCTTTCTGGGTGCCAGGCCTGATGAAAAACTGCATTTCCATCTGTTCAAATTCACGCATGCGGAAAATAAACTGACGGGCAACAATTTCGTTTCGGAAAGCCTTGCCTACCTGTGCAATTCCAAAGGGAATTTTCATCCTGGCTGTTTTCTGCACATTGAGGAAATTGACAAAAATCCCCTGTGCTGTTTCAGGCCTGAGGTAAATCTCACTGGCATCTTCTGCCACTGAACCCAGCTGTGTTGAGAACATCAGGTTGAACTGCCTGACGTCTGTCCAGTTGCAAGTTCCACTCACCCCACATTTCATTTTATTGTCGTCAATCAATTGCTTCAATCCTGCAAAATCATTGGCCGCGAGAAGGGCATCCATCGAAGCAATAAGTTGTTCTGCCTCTGCTGT
Organism: Bacteroidota bacterium; assembly: GCA_039805815.1. GTDB lineage: Bacteria > Bacteroidota > Bacteroidia > Chitinophagales > Chitinophagaceae > Pollutibacter. The sequence goes on from JBDLTO010000363.1 coordinate 3,597, forward strand.
TTTACCTTCTTTGTTCAGGCTATCGGCAACACCCTCAATGAGGTGATCCACCCGATAACGCTTCTTGGAATCCTTGTTGTCGATCATGGGATCACTGAAATTATCCACATGACCAGAAGCCTTCCAGGTAGTAGGGTGCATAAAGATGGCTGCATCAATGCCAACGATGTTATCGTGCATCCTTGTCATTTCATTCCACCATGATTCCCGGATATTTTTCTTCAACTCACTGCCCCATGGACCATAATCATAGACGGCACTTAGGCCGTCGTAAATTTCACTGGATTGAAAAACAAATCCATATTCCTTGGCATGGGAGATGATGTTCTGAAACTTTTGCTGGTCATTGATGATCATAATGCCGCAAAGATAAAAGAAATAGTAAATAGTGTTCAGTGATTAGTCTCCAGCAAGTTTTTCGTTTTGCCTGTGACGGTCAGCATCCCGTACTGTTTTCTTTTCCATATTTTTCTTAAAAGCATCAGTTAGATCAACTCCTGTTTGATTGGCCAAACAGATTAAAACCCAGAGTACATCAGCCATCTCATCAGCCAGATGGTCTGCCGATTCACTCTTTTTAAAGGACTGATCTCCATATTTTCTGGCCATAATTCGGGCAAGCTCCCCCACTTCTTCTGTCAGAATGGCCATGTTGGTCAGCTCACTGAAATAACGCACCCCAATAGTTTTAATCCACTGATCTACTTGCGTTTGTGCTTCCTTCAGTTCCATTACTCCTTGTTTTTTGTGTCAATAATGATTGTAACTGGTCCGTCATTCACCAGCTCCACCTGCATATCTGCTCCAAAAACCCCGCACTGAAGCGGCTTCCCCAATGCTTTTGTTAGAACTTTCCTGAACTCCTCATACTTCACCAGCGCTGCTTCCGGCTTGGATGCCCTGATGTAAGATGGCCTGTTTCCCTTTTTAGTGGATGCATGCAGCGTAAACTGACTAACAAGCAGGATATCCCCACCCGATTCAAGCAGAGAAATATTCATGACCCCGGCCTCATCATTAAAAATCCGCATATTAACTAACTTGGAAGCAAGCCATTCCATATCTGAATCAGCATCAGCATCTTCAATACCTACCAATACAAGTAACCCTTTACTGATTGTACCTGCAATTTCACCACTTACGCCAACTGACGCTTTAGCAACACGCTGAATTACCGCTCTCATAGTCTATGCTGTTAAAATCTGGACATGAAGTTATGGAATCGGCCTGAAGTTGGTATAAACCTTATTTTTGCGGAAACTTATACCCTTGGCAGGAATACGGCAACTCGCCAGCCAGACACTCTGGTTTGGCCTCAGCAGCATTGTAGGCAGGTTTATCAACTACCTCCTAAACCCCATCCTCACCCTGATTTACGCAGCTGAACCTTTTGGCGAAATCTCTATCCTTTTTGCCGGTGCTGCATTTCTGAATATCGTTTTCACCTTTGGTATGGAAACCGCTTATTTCAGATTCAGCAGAGACCATGAAATCAGGCAGGTATTCAACAACACCTTTGTCATTCTTATGGCAACCAGTGCTTTTTTTACGATCCTGCTGTTACTCAACAAGGATACACTTGCTACATTCATGGGAGTTGGAAAGCATCCGGAATATGTTGTATACATGGTGTTGATTGTTGTGCTTGATAGCCTTGCCGTGATTCCATTTTCAAAACTGCGACAGGAAAGCAGACCTAAAAAATTCGCAGTCATCAAACTGCTTAATATCCTGGTTAATGTTGGCCTGGTCATTTTCTTTCTTTATTACTGCAAAGGAGCAGCAGAAAGAGGGGAAAAGAGCATGATTGCTTCATTCTATAAAGCAGAACTGGGTATCGGTTATGTATTCATCTCACAACTGGTTGCAAGCGGACTAACATGGATGCTTTTAGTGAAGGAATGGAAATCCTTTAGGTTTGAGCCAGACAAGCAATTGATTGCAACAATCTTCAGGTATTCACTTCCTATGATAATCGTTGGGTTTGGGGGAATGATTAATGAGACAATCGACAGATTCTTGTTGCTTAAAAGATTTCCAGATGCATTACATCAAATGGAAGCCGTAGGAATATATACTGCCAACTACAAACTGGCAGCGCTTATAGTAATTTTCATCCAGGCATTCCGCATGGGAGCAGAACCTTTTTTCTTTAAAAATGCAGATAACTCAAATGCGAAGGAAACATATGCCCGTATCATGAATTTCTTTGTAATAGCCTGCTGTATCTGTTTTTTGGGCGTCTCCCTCTTTCCAGATATCTGGAAACATTTTATGGGTGTGAGCAAACACCCTGAATACCTGAGTGGTCTTTTTCTAGTACCTATCCTGATGCTGGCCAAAATATTCCTTGGAATTTATTACAACCTATCAATCTGGTATAAGCTGACAGACAAAATCAGCACGGGTGCATACATCACCATCGGGGGAGCACTGATTACAATTGCAGTAAACTACACCCTGATCCCATATCTGGGATATCTGGCGTCTGCGCTGGCCACAGTGGTCTGTTATGCCAGCATGATGTTGGCAAGTTATGTACTCGGACAAAAACACTATCCGGTACCTTATGATGTGAAGAAATGCTTTGGCTACATAGGCCTTTCTATCATCCTTTTCATCATCCACCACCAACTCAGAGAAACATCCAAGGATATTCTAATGCTTCATTCGACTGCAATGGCGCTCATTGCGCTGTTCACTTTCCTGGTATTAAAAATGGAAAAAACTGAATTTTCAAAAATCCCCTACCTGAAAAATATTTACAGGTTCATCTAAAACTATGCAGGCACATAGGGGTTGTGTCGTTTCTCATGTCCAATTGTTGTTGATGGCCCATGCCCGGAATAAACTTTTGTTTCTTCAGGCAAAGCATATAAAATATTCCTGACAGAGGCTTCCAGTACATCTGGATTGCCTCCCGGGAGATCCGTTCTGCCTACACTTTCCCGGAAAAGCACATCACCTGCGAGAAGGAATCCCTGAGTAGCATTGTACAAACTGACGCTTGCAGGAGAATGGCCTGGTGTGAAAAGCAGTTCAAAAACATGATTACCTAGTTGAAGCGGTTTAGTCATGTCAAAATAATGAAGCGGTCCTGCATAATTATCAAAAGGTACATTCCACATCAAACCACTTGCCGGAGCGTGGTCAAGAACCACCTTCTCGCCCTCATGAATATGCAATTCCAGTCCGTATGTTTCATGAATGAATTTATTGCCAAAAACATGATCAAGGTGACAATGCGTATTGACCAGGAGTACCGGCTTCAGTGACTTTTGGGTAATAAAATCTGTAAGTTTCTCCCGTTCTTCATCAAAATAACATCCTGGATCTACTATCATACAGTTACCGTCTCGGTCATAAACCAGGTATGTGTTCTCCTGAAGCGGGTTGAAAGTGAAAATTTTAACGTTTAGCATTCCCCTTATTTCTTGGTTAAAAGCACTAATTTTATTGCATAACCATGCCTTGCATGTACCATACAAAGGTATCCATTCAATTGAATCATTCAACCATGCGAAAAATATTCCCGGCACTTGTTGCCGTCATACTCCTTACTCTTCAGGCTGAAGCACAAGTAAGCACCGTAGAATTTGGTAAAAACAGGGTGCAATACAAAAAATTCAACTGGCAATACCTGCAAACAAGGAACTTCAATGCCTACTACAGTGATGAAGGATTGCAGCTTGGCAAATTTGTTGCACAGGTTGCCGAAGAAGAGCTGGGCAGCATTGAAGAATTTGTGGAATATGGATTGCAACGCAGAGCAAATATCATCATCTACAACAGTTTTACTGAATACCAGCAATCGAATATCGGACTCGGAATAGACTGGCAGAATACAGGTGGTGTTACTAAGCTCGTCAATAATAAAATCATCATCTATTTTAACGGAAACCTCAACGAACTGAGAATTCAGATCAGACAAGGCATTGCAAAAGTATTGGTAGAAAACTTGTTGTTTGGTGATGACCTTGGGGAGTTTGCGAGTAACCAGGCATTACTTGATTTACCCAAATGGCTTATAGACGGCTATGTGGCTTATGTTGCAGAAAACTGGAGTCCGGCACACGACGACAGACTAAAATCTGCTCTGCTTTCCGGAGACTATAAAACATTTTATCAGTTTGCGTTCAAAGAGCCTTTACTGGCGGGGCATGCATTCTGGAAATTTATCGGCGATCAATACAAAAAAGACAACATAACCTATTTTCTTTATTTATCCAGAATCTACAAAAGTCTCAATGCATCAAGTCTCAAAGTAACCAAGAAAAAATTCAAGGAACTGTTGAAAGACTTCATGCAAATGGAAGCGGATAAATATGAGGATGACATGAGAGGCCGCAAAAACCTACCCAAAGGTAATGTGGTAACTGTTGAGGAAAAGAGCAATGGCACTGATTATTACAGGTTTCAGGCTAATCCTATTGCCAGAAGTAATTCTTATGTGATGGTGCAATACACCAAAGGTATTTACAAGGTTATTCTTGAAGACCTTTCTGATGAGCGAAAAATTCTGCTCAAGGCTGGTATTCTCAACAACCAGGATGAACTCAATCCCAACTATCCCATTCTTGCATGGGACCCCAAAGGGTCAAGGGTGCTTGTTATCTACACAGCTGAAGGAAAAATCAAAATGTTCATCTATGATGTTATTGCTCGCATTAAAACCTTCAAACAGGAGCTGGAAGGCTTTCAGTTGATACAGGACGCTAAGTTCATGCTCGATAACAATACCTTAATTCTCAGTGCTGTTAAAAACGGGCAATCAGATGTCTTTGTTTACAAGGTAAAAGAGAATGCTGTCCAGCAGATCACCAATGACGTGTATGATGACCTAGACGCTTCATTTGTAGCATTCCCCAATAAAACCGGAATCCTTTTCTCATCCAACAGACCTGGTGCCAATGCATCAAAATCAGATACAGCTATCGCCTCCAGAAATCATTTCAATATTTTCATGGTAGACAACTGGACCAAAAGTGATTTCAGACAAATTACACAACTTACAAACCAACCCTTCGGCGAAGCCAGGTATCCCTTGCAGTATAATGTAAACCACTTTACTTTCGTAAGTGATGCCAATGGTATTGGTAACAGATATGCCGGATTTTTTACTACCCAAAGAACCGGACTTGACACGATATACAGGATAGGTGACGACTTTTTGCGTAATCCAGATAAAAAAGAACTCGATTCAACATTGAAATTCTGGCAAAGAGAAGAACCCGATTCAGTTGGATATATCTCACTTACTAATGATAGCACCTATGTATTCCCCATCACCAACTACGAAAGCAGTCTGCAGGAAACAAGAGGTGCAGGAGACAATAACCAGGTTAGTGAAGTCAGACAAGAAGGAAACCTTAAATTCCTGTATAAACTGAAGATTAACGAGGCTGTCCTTGCTAAGAGAAATGTGAATGCCAAGCCTACCCTCTATATCAGACAACTGATGGAGGAGGAAAGAAAGAAGAAAACGGCAGCCATGAAGTTCCAGCAGGAAATAAAGCAGGATGCAGCCGGTGAAAAGAAAGCACAATTGTTTCAAACAGAATTTGATAATGAACTAAAAGACTCAGCAAGACCCGTTGCAGAAGAAATTGAAGTGCCACAAAAAGAAGATTACCTGAAGAAAGCAAAAACCTTCAACTACAAATTGAAGTTTGCTTCAGATTACCTTGTATCAGGTTTCAATAACTCTGTTCTCGTGAACCGTTATCAACCTTATGGCGGAGGATCTGGACCAATTTACCTTTCCAACAATGATAACCTGAATGGCATACTTCGAATGGGGATATCAGATATCATGGAGGATAAAAAGTTTATCGGAGGATTCAGGCTGGGTACCAACCTGAGAGACAATGACTACCTGGCATCTTACCAGAATCTCAGAAGAAGATGGGACTGGGGATTAACCTACTACCGCAGCAACCAGGAGAACTTTCCGATATTTGACCCCAATGATATCAAGTCACAGTTGAATAATAAACTGGCATCCAACCTTTACCAATTCAATATCAGCTATCCATTTAATGAAGTAAAGAGTTTGAGGGCAACAGCAGGATTCAGAACAGACAGGGTTGTGATCAATACCAATGCCAATTATTACCCATCCTTGACAATGACTGACACAGTGTTAAAATATGCGCTTGTCAGGCTTGAATATGTCCATGATAATACCATCAATCCAACCCTCAATATCTGGAACGGATTCAGG
>JBDLTO010000364.1:0-2977 GCA_039805815.1 Bacteroidota bacterium
ATGACGCTGACGACGTTGAGCTAGCGTTAACGAAATCTGATTTGTTGTTCGCATATGTTCAGTTTTGAGTGAAAATTCACAGCTCAAAACGGTCAACATATTTCAGGCACCGACAAGTGACGAGCTTGCCAACCACAGGTTGGTAAACCTGCCGAAGGCAGGGGATAAGGGATAAGGGAAGAGGGGCGAGGTAAGAGGCACGAGCTTGCCAGCCGTAGGCTGGGCACGAGGCACGAGCTTGCCAACCACAGGTTGGTAAACCTGCCGTTGGCTGGGCAGAAGGTACGAGGCTTCCTTTAGCGGTTCATCCTGTCAACCCCCAGGCTAAACAGCGCAATATCATATTTTACTGGATCTTTTGGATCGAGTTGTTTGAGGTTATTGGTAAGTTCCACTGCTGTTTTCCAGTCTGATTTTTCACTTGTGATGAGTCCGAGCCTGCATGCGACCCGCTGCACATGAACATCGAGCGGACAAACAAGCTGATGCGGTTTGATGGAGGTCCAGATACCAAAGTCTACACCCGCATCATCTTTGCGAACCATCCATCTGAGGAACATGTTGAGTCGTTTGCAGGAAGAATTGTTGGCGGGTGTGGAAATGTGCTTTTTTGTCCTACCCGGACTATCTTCCAGGCTGAAGAAATAATGGTGAAAGGAAATCAGGGCTTGCTCTAAAGTTTCATCTTTTGGATTTAATCCTTTACTGAAAGCTTTTTCCAAGGTTGGTTCGGCGCTACTGTCATTTTCATAATGATAGCGCAATACCCTTATAAAATGAAGCAGATCTGTTGCGTTGAAGGTTCTGTGTTTAAAAGCCAAAAACCTTTTCAGCTCCATTTCTGCATGTTGTGTTATGAACTGATAAGGTGCATTGTCCATCAGCATCATTAACTCATTGCATTTATTGATGATGGTGGTTCTGTTACCCCAGGCAAAAATGGACGCAAAAAAGCCCGCAATTTCGATGTCTTGCTTTTTAGAAAAACGATGCGGTATTGAAATAGGATCAGCTGCAATGAATGATTGCTGGTTGTATTCCTTGACTTTTTGGTTTAAAAAATTCTGCAATTCAATTGAAATTGGCATTGCTTTAGTTTAATATGCTGGTCATGATTTCAATGCCTAGCCCATCTGTTGTTGAGTTCTGGTTAAAAGCATTAATCACAATCAAAATGCTATTACGGTTAATTGGATTGAAAGCGCAAAAAGTGGAGAATCCATAAGTGCCACCATTGTGCCAATAAAGTAAGGTTTCTTTGTTCTTTTCGATAGTATGCCATCCTTTGGCAATAGCCACTTCTTTATTGATTTCAGATGTTTTTTGTAAGACAGATTGAATGATGGAAAAGGTTTGATGATTAGCGATGTAATCTAAATAGTTCAGCATATCTGTAGCATCCGATTTGATTCCACCTGCCCCAATTAATGAATTCATATCCCAATAAGTCGCTTCTTGTTTATCAAAATAACCCGTTGCTTTTGGTCTTTTTAGGGCTGCATGGATACCAGTATGTTTTAAATGAAATGGTTTATTGATATATTTGTTTAATAAGTATTTGTATGGTTTACCGCTGATGTTCTCAGCTAAGACACCTGCCAGACCAGCACCTAAATTTGAGTAGTTTACTTTGCCAAAGCCATTTACTTTTGCTTTGTTTAGGTAAGCATATAGGTCATCCTTATTATAGTTTGCATAGGGTTGCAGCAAATTTTCTGGAGAGCCCATATTGTTTGGCAGTCGAGGCAAGCCTGAAGTATGGTTTAATAAATGCACCAATTGTATTGATGCAATATTCCTATTTCTATTGAGACTATCAGGTAGAAATTGGAGGATTAATGCACTGTCTGCAATTTGTTTTTTCTGCAATACCGATTCCAGAATAAAAGCGGTAAATGTTTTTGAAATACTTCCTATTTCAAATTGGGTGTCAGGGGTAAATGCTTGATTATTTTTTTTGTCGGCAATTCCTGCAGTAAAAAATTGATGTTTTCCTTTGATAGAGACGCCAATTAAGATCCCAGGTATAATAGATGAATTAAAGGTAGAATCCAATTTTGATTGGATAGCTGCATTGACATTTACTTGCGCTGAACTGATGTTAACAAAGAAAAGTAGAAATAAAAAGAAGCAATTTATTTGTTTCATCTATGCCATAGCTTTTTCTAAATCTGCAATTAAATCATCTGCGTCCTCAATACCTACGGAAAGACGAATCAAAGTATCTGATAAGCCATTTTTGATTCTTTCCTCTCTGGGGATGGAAGCGTGCGTCATGCTGGCTGGGTGATTGATGAGTGATTCAACGCCACCCAGACTTTCTGCCAGTGAAAAAAGTTTTGTGCTTGAGAGTACTTTCCGCGCAGCTTCCATGGTATCATTTTTTAATTCAAAACTGATCATACCCCCAAAACCAAGCATTTGGGATTTTGCAATTTCGTGTCCCGGATGGTCTGAGAAACCAGGCCAATAGACCTTTTTTACTGCAGGGTGAGTTTTCAGGAAGTGTGCAATTTTTTCTCCATTCTGTGAATGTCTTTCCATTCTGATTCCGAGTGTTTTGATACCTCTGAGTACCAGAAAACAATCCATTGGTCCGGGTACCGCCCCGCAACTTTTCTGGATGAAATAAAGTTCGTCCCTCAATGCTTTATCATTGATCACCAGGGCACCCTGTATCACATCACTGTGTCCGCTTAAATATTTGGTGGCGGAGTGCATGACGATATCCGCACCAAGTGAGAGTGGGTTCTGAAGTGCGGGGGAGGCGAAGGTATTGTCTACGCAGAGCAGGATATTGTTTGCTTTGGCTATACTGGACAGGCCCTTGATGTCTGCGATGTTCATCAGTGGATTGGTGGGTGTTTCGGCCCAGATCAGCCGGGTAGCAGGAGTTACGGCTGCTGCAACATTTTTCAGATTGGTCATATCGACATAATGAAAAACAATGCCGAATTTCAGGAAGATTTTGCTGAAG
>JBDLTO010000365.1:0-4509 GCA_039805815.1 Bacteroidota bacterium
TGATACCTTTCAGGTGATTCAGTTCTTCCTCTACCTGTTTTTCTCCACTACCCAGTATGAGAAAGTTCATGCTCCTGCCAATATACCTGAATGCATCCCTGATTACATCGGGCAACAAATCTGCTCCTTTTTCTCCAACCAGTCTACCTATAAAAATAAACAGCGGTTTATCAGGATCAAGTTTAAACTGATCACAAATAAGTAACTTATTTGCTTGCTTTCCAGCCTCAATTGTATCTGGACTAAAGTGATGCTTTAAATAACTGTCTGATTCAGGATTCCATACCTTAAAATCTATCCCATTAAGGATGCCGCTGCATTTCCCTTGCTCATAATCAAAAATTGCTTCCAGTCCGTTACTCATATACCGCAATTCCTGAAGGTAAGACTGACTTACGGTTGTTACTTTCCATGCGCATTTTATGCCAGAGGCAAGAGGATTAATCTGTCCCTCCCACTCAAGCAGACCTCTTTTCCAACTATCCCAGTGGGGAAGATAAATTGTTTTATCCCAGCCAAAAGAACCCTGATATTGGGCATTGTGAATTGTTAAAACAGAAGGGATACTTGTAAGCCTTTGATAGGCATAACAGTGTTGCATCATAAAAGGGATAAGTGCAGTGTGGTGATCGTGAACATGAACAACATCAGGTAACTGCACCCATGAATTTAGCCAATGAACAGTTGCAACCTGAAATGCCATGAAACGTTCTGTATCATCATCATAACCATAAACCTTTTCCCTATCCAACAAACCATTGATATCAAGGAGATAAAGAGAAAAGCCCTGTTTGTCTGTCTTTTCTTTTATAACGGTATAATCAAACCACCAATGCCCGAGATTTGTAGATCCCTTGTGAACCACGAGCCAATCATTGGCATATAAAAAGGCTGTTCTGTACATTGGCATCACCACAGCGGACTCATGGCCCAATTCTACCTGAAACCGGGGAAGTGCGCCAACAACGTCTCCAAGTCCGCCTGCTTTAGCCACTGGATAACATTCCGCACTAACATGTAAAATTTTCATCTGTCCGAGATTTTCATGAAAATAAGGATTATTGAATTGTCATTTGCGAACAAAAAATTTTGCTTGTAAAGAAATATAATTATTTTGAGCATCCATATAAACAACCTTCCATATGAATCAACAAACTAAATGGTCGCAATTTGGCGTTCTGATCACCGTATTTTTTTTCTGGGGATTTGTAGCCGCTTCCAACAGTATTTTCATTCCTTTTTGTAAAAAATTCTTTGATTTAGACCAAATTCAATCACAACTTATTGGTTCAGCCTTTTACGGTGCCTACTTTTATGGATCGCTAATACTCTATATTTTTTCCGTACTTACGGGTACAGACTTACTGAATAAAATTGGGTATAAAAAGGGAATCATCTATGGATTATTAATTTCTGTAGTGGGAGCGGTTGCTCTTGCCTTGATAAGTGGGTCTGGAAATGCCACATTCGGACTGGTTCTGGTATCATTTTTTATAATTGCATTGGGATTTTCTTTGCAACAAACTGCAGCCCAGCCTTTTGCAATTGCCCTGGGGAGTCCAGAAACTGGCACGCACAGACTCAATATGGGAGGGAGTGTTAACTCCTTCGGAACATTATTAGGCCCCTTGGTGGTAAGTTTCCTTCTTTTCGGGAGTGTGGCAAGTGCAAGTGAAGCATCTATTGAAAATATTCAGACACTGTATTTTTTCCTGGCAGGGCTATTTATCATAGCTGCGATCATCTTTGCCTATGCAAACTTGCCAAAGACTACATCTGATGAAAAACTCGAGAAAAGTCCGAAAGCCATGAATGTCCTCCTGATCATTGGAGTGGCATTTTTGCCAGTACTTTTTTCTGATTGGGTTAAGAATAACACGGGCATTGAAAAAAGTGTAATCATCGCATCTTCGCTGATTGTTATTCTTGCTATTCTTTTCTTATCAATGTTGAGTGCAAGAAAAAATCCTGCTGGCTGGGGTGCTATGTCATATCCACAGCTTGTTTTAGGTATGATTGCAATTTTTATTTATGTTGGTGTGGAAGTAACTATTGACAATAATTTTGGTGCCTTATTGAAAAAAGACGCATTTGGAGGATATGATGAATCACATATATCGCACCTTATCTCACTTTACTGGGGTTCTATGATGATTGGCAGGTGGACAGGTGCTGTAAGTGTTTTCAACTTCAGTAAACAGGTTAAGAGAATCCTGGTCATTGTTGTTCCTTTTGTTGCATTCGGCCTCATTTTACTTGTAAATATCATAAAAGGCAATGATGTAAGTGATTTTATGATGTATCCGGTATGTATTGCAATAGCAGTTATGGCCTTCCTTTTTGCTGAGGAAAAACCTGTCAAACTGTTATTAACTGTTTCTGTTCTCGGTGCTATTGCAACATTAATTGGGCTAACTACAACCGGAATGGTTGCCAATTTCGCAATTATCAGCTGTGGAATATGTTGCTCAGTGATGTGGCCCGCAATATTTGCACTGGCAGTTAATGGAATCGGAAAATACCAGAGTCAGGGATCAGCCTTCTTAATCATGATGATTCTGGGTGGTGCGATTATACCCCCACTTCAGGGTGCTGTAATTGATCTGGATGACAACGCAAATACTGCGATCCACACCTACACACAGCTTTCCTACATTGTTCCACTCATTTGTTTTGCATATTTAGCCTGGCATGCACTCCAGACAAGGTCTGTTTTAAGAAAACAGGGACTTGATGTGGATGCTCAGGTTTCAGCATCGCATTGATTTTCAAAAAATTGCTGTAAATTGGGCGACCAACAAACATTGGTCGCCACTTTTTAATCATACAACAGAACATATGGGTGCAAATCAACCCCTTGCAATAGGTATAGATATAGGAGGAACAGGTACAAAATTTGGTATTGTCGACCGCGATGGTAATGTCCTCTTCTCCGGTGAGATGTCCACCCGTAAACACAAGGAAATTGATTTATTTATCAATGAGTTGTATGAACATCTTATGGTGTTAATCAACAATGCAGGTGGAATCGGAACAATTTCAGGCATTGGAGTTGGTGCACCAAACGGTAATTATTACAGTGGAACAATTGAATATGCACCTAATCTGCCATGGAAAGGGATTATTCCACTTGCCAAATTGATGAGTGATAAATTCCGGCTCCCGGTTACCTTAACCAACGATGCCAATGCCGCTGCAATTGGTGAAATGATGTATGGAGCTGCCAAAGGAATGAAAGATTTCATCATGATTACCCTGGGTACAGGAGTGGGTAGTGGAATAGTTGCAAACGGACAATTAATTTACGGGCATGATGGATTTGCCGGGGAACTTGGTCATACCATAGTAATACCTGATGGTCGAATGCATGAGGGTACAGGCAAGAAAGGTTCTTTGGAAAGTTACGCTTCAGCAACTGGTGTAAGGCTTACAACCTTGGAAGTACTTGAAAATAGCACAGAACCAAGTCTACTTAGGGCTGTTGACAAAGAAACACTTGACTCTAAAGTTGTTTATGATGCAGCAATTAAGGGCGATAAACTTGCATTGGAAATCTTTGAATTTACTGGTAAAATCTTAGGACTTGCCCTTGCAAATGCTGTTATGTTCAGCAGTCCGGAAGCAATTATTCTATTTGGAGGATTGACAAAATCTGGTGATCTGATTCTGAAGCCTACCCGTAAACATATGGAGGAGAACCTTATCCAAGTATTTCAGAATAAAGTAAAGATTTTGGTTAGTCACCTCAAGGAATCTGATGCAGCTATCCTAGGAGCGAGTGCCTTAGTATGGGAGAAAAACAGGTAATTATTACCTGATTCAATGTTGGATCAATTTTTCTTTTTCCCACTGTTCACGACCATATCCGGGAAATACATGCTTTTCACTGTGGTATGAGGAACGAACCAAGGGACCACTTTCTACATAGTCTAGACCCAAACCATATCCAATTTCTTTGTATTCCTTAAATTCATCAGGATGTACAAACCGCTGAACCGGAAGGTGTTTACGGGTTGGTTGAAGGTATTGCCCAATTGTAACAACATCTGTTCCATTATCTGCAAGATCTCTTAATGTTTGAATTACCTCTTCCTTAGATTCTCCCAAACCGAGCATGATACCTGACTTGGTTCTCATCCCGCCTTGCTTAAGTTTCCTCAATACCTCCATGCTTCTCCAGTATTTTGCCTGAATACGGACTTTTCTTGTCAGTTGTTCAACAGTTTCAATATTATGGGAAACGACTTCAGGAGCAGCATCTACAATACGTTGAATCTGTTCTTCAATGCCCTTGAAATCAGGAATCAGCGTTTCTAGAGTTGTTAAGGGGTTCAAAGATTTTACTGCTTTGATGGTATTATACCAGATAATACTACCACCGTCAGGCAATTCGTCCCTGTCAACAGAAGTAATAACAGCATGTTTCACCTTCATCAGGTGAATGGCTTCTGCAACACGTTGTGGTTCATCCCAATCCGCAGCTTCAGGCCTACCGGTAGCAACAGCACA
>JBDLTO010000366.1:0-3187 GCA_039805815.1 Bacteroidota bacterium
TGTATCAACCGATGCTGTCATGGTAAATGGCTGCATCACCTTTAAATACAAACTGTCTTTCGCCTTGCAACCAAACTCATTGGTTATCGTTATGTTGTAAAGCATATCTTGCTTGGGGGAAGCGATAACCCCTGTATCAGTTACATCTATATAGGTTGATGGACTCCAAGAATATGTCAATCCTTTGCCTTCATAAAGTTTTATGGAGGAACCAAGACATAATGGAGTTTGCCTTCCACCTAATCCAATAAATGGTAATGGGTTAATAGTTAAATCAAATAAAGCTGTATCTCGGCATCCTTTGACATTTTCTGCAATCATGGTTATCTTATAAATGCCTGCTTTTAGGTAAGTCTGTTTTTGAGGACGCTGTCCAATATCTTCACTCCCATTTTCAAACTTCCATTTCCAACTGGTGATATCTGAAGTGTTATTGACCCCAGTAAAAGTAACGGAATCTGCTACACAAGCAGTTTTTTGCGCACTTATTTGAACATCAGGAATTCCAAGTATTTTAACGTTTTGTATTTTTCTAACATTACATCCAGTAGCAGGTAATAAATCTACAGTTACAGTATAAGTACCCGTATCCTGGTAAACATAGGAAACACTTCTGGCATCAGAGGTGTCACCTGGTATACCAGTACCCCAGTTCCATTTATATCGCTCAATAGTTGCCTTACTGGAAAAATTAATCTTTTCTCCCAAACATACCTGCGTGGGAGAAATTAAAATAGTAGTATCTGGTAAGGGATTAACTTTTACGGTAACTGAATCTGATGCGGATACTACTGTACACCCATCTGTAACAGATACTGAAAATTTTTCTGTACTTGCTGGAGCCACCTGCAAACTACTTCCTGCAAAATCTGAATTACTCCATTTATAAATGTACCCCTTACCAATTCCCCCTGATGCTGAAGCGGTTAGCAATACATTATCCCCAAAACACAATGCACTTGGCTTGTTCAATGTAACGGACAACTTTGGGAATACTGTAATAGTTGTATTAATTATACTATCACAATCCCAAATTCTTGTTTTTAAAGAATCCGTAAACAAACCTGCAACATATACAATTTTACCCCCAGGTAGTTTATAGCCGGTACCCTCACATATTGCAATAGTTGTATCTATCTTGTATTTTGGCGCAATTTGAAGTGTGAGTGCATACCTAATGCTATCACATCCATTTATATTCCTGATTGTATCAAGATAATTGCCAGCTTTATTGAAAAATTTACCTGAAGGACTTCTATATAGCTTGTTATCGCAAATAACTTCGGATATATTTTCATTAATTGAATAGAGTACCCGAATGCTTACCTGAGTTACCAGCTCCAGACAACCAAATTTAGTAAAAACACTATCCTGGTAAACACCTTCGCCGCTAACTATCCTACCAGATGGAAGTTTATAGCTATTACCAAAACAAATAAATGTATCAATTACTTGTTTTGGCGGTGTGATGACTTCAAGGTTCAAATCAGTAATCAAACTGTCGCAACCTTTTCTATTGATCAGTGTATCCAAGTAAACCCCACTTGTTGTCAATGTTTTACCACTTGGTGAGATATAGTTTTGCCCATAACATATTTGTACTGAAATCTTTTGCCGCTGGATAGTATCTGCTTTCAAAAAAATAGAATCCCGCAATACACATCCACCAAGCATTATATCCACCCAATATAAACCCTCTTTATTAGCGATAAAGGTGGATGAAGTTGTATTATCATTCCATACATAAGAAGTTGCCCCTGTTATCTTAGCATCCAATTTATATGGAAGATTTTGTTGACATATTGAAGTGTCATTACCTAAAGGATTTAAATTTGTACTCACTACATTAAATGAATCTCTTACAATACAGGTATTCAAATAAACATCAACCCAATAAACACCTGGCTTTGCAACTGATATATTGGCTGTAGTTTGATTTGTATTCCAACGGAATTGTTCACCATAACCCTTTGCTGCATTTAAATTCACCTGATTGTTGTTACATAAAGCAAAAAACTGATTTTGGCTTTTGCTGATTGGATTTATCCAAACATCAACAGTATCTCGTGATATACATCCGTTGTAAGACAACTCTACTATATGTTTACCTGAATTACTTGCTAAATAAATTGGTTGACTACTGCCATTATTCCAATAATACTTAGTACCAGAGAATGAAGTTGCATCAAAAGATATAGAAGAACCACTTTTACAAACAATTGTATCCCTTCCTAGATCAACATAGGGTCTTGCAGGAATAAATATACTTTGTTCAACTGAATCCATCTTTCCACATGCATTATTCTGTACAATAAGTTTTATTTTATATGTAGAATCTGTAGTTTGAGCAGGATAAAAAAATGTAGGAGATACCAGGTTGCTTTTGAGTCCCTTATATCCAAAATCCCATGAGTAACTGATATCACTGCCATATGTAGAATAATTGGTAAAACGCACATCCTTATCTGTTTTACAATTAAACTCTGGCGTAAAGTTTGCAACTGCAATACATGGATCTGCAGGCAAACAGGTATCTACATGTATAATTGAACTGACATTGAGATCTACAATACCTGAAGAAGCAGCTCCATATATTGTTGAGATGGGAGTGAAAACCTGAATATAATAACTATTTCCAGGAGCTAAGCATTTAAACGTATTCCGTGTGAGTGCATCCTGAACGCAACTTTGTTCCTGCATAGCTCCACAGGATCCAGTCATCATTCTATAATTGACATTAGCATTATCAACATTTGTTTTGTTTCCCAAATAAACAGTTACATCAAGCGTATCTTTTCCTGTGATATCGAGTCGATACCAGCTGGATTTGAATCTGGATGTTTCTCCATTAGGCGGACAAGATAAATTTTTGTTGAATTCTCCATAATCAGTTCCGATTGTATGACAATCAATAATAGTTGAAGCAATTTTTGTGCTAACACCACTTATTTCTGTAACAACTGGATTAGTGCAAAAATCACCTGTTTGTGATAAGATCTCAATCTCTGGAAATACATCTTCGCTTATTGCATTACACCCTGGAAGTATAATGTAATATGTTCCTGGGGCTATACATTGCTGAGCCCAAAAGCCATTATCCTGAAAAGTTGAAGTATATGGAAGAAATTGCAAACCATTATTGGTTGAATCATTGGGTTTAACCTGTCTGAATAATTGGATGTGATCA
>JBDLTO010000367.1:0-7641 GCA_039805815.1 Bacteroidota bacterium
CGACTTGTTCAAATCAAACTCCATGCTTTTAAAAAAGGCCTCAATCAGTTCCTTATCAATATTGTATTTGTTTACTGTAATCTGGAAACTATGTAAAATTGGATTAAGGCTTATACCCTGCTCAATGGCAATGTATGTTTCCTTTTTAAATGACGCGAGCAAAGACGCCTTATCGAAACCATGGAAAGTATCAACGATTTCATCAGCAAACCTAACGAGGCCATAGATATCATAAATAGGTCCGCGGAGATCTTTATGCAGCAAACGGATTGCGCTGCTGAAAGAAGTACTATACCTTTCAGTTGTTATCCTGCTGCAATCATGTGAAACCTGATGAAAAACTCCAATCATATGGCTCAAGTTAATTAAAACGTTTAACAATGTACGCTTTCAGTAGCACTTAACATAAACAATCCAGAACAATTGAATATTATTTTTGTTCAGAATTTATGAGTTTGGCCACCACTTCACCACTAATCAGGCTTGGAGGTACACCGGGCCCCGGCACCGTCAACTGACCTGTATAATAGAGATTCTTTACTTTTTTACTTCTGCAAGACGGCTTTAATATTGCAGTCTGCATGAGTGTATTGGCCAAACCGTAAGCATTCCCTTTAAATGCATTGTAATCATTTACAAAATCTGTATAGGCGTAAGCGCGTTTATATACAATATGTTTCCTAATATCAATACCTGTTCGCTCAAGAAGCCTTTCACATAAAATATTAAAATAATGATCTCTTACTTTATTGTCATCACCAGCTAAACCAGCTGCAACAGGTATCAGAAAGAAAAGGTTTTCACAGCCTTCAGGTGCCTGAGAATTATCTGTAACTGATGTGGCACTCAGGTAAAATAAAGGATCAGTAGGCCATTGGGGATCAGTATAAATTTCAGCAGCGTGTTTACCAAATGGAACATCAAAGAAAAGCGAATGGTGCTGGAGTCCGGGAATCTTTTTATTGACACCAACATAATAAATCAGACAACCTGGAGCCATGACACGTTTTTCCCAGTATGCATTGGAATAGCTTCTGTACTGCGGGTCAAGTAACTGCGTTTCCATGAAATGGTAATCAGCTGCACCCACCACTACATCTGCCTGATAATACATGCCATCAGCTGTTTTTACGCCACTTGCACGGCCCTCTATTACATCAACACCAGTGATGGTTTTGTTGAAATGAAACTTGACACCCTGCTGAACAGCAAGTTTGTGCATCCCTTCAACAATTTTATACATGCCCCCCTTAGGAAACCAGGTGCCTAACTTTACATCTGCATAGTTCATAAGGCTGTATAAAGCTGGTGTATTTTCAGGTAGTGCTCCTAGAAACAATACCGGGAATTCCATCATCTGCCTTATCTGTGGATGCTTGAAATATTTCCCTATATGTGCTTTTATGTCATTAAAAACATCAAGTTTGAAAAGTCCAGCTATCAATTCTGTATCAAGAAATTCGAGAATGGATTGTCCGGGTTTAAATACAAGCTTATTGATACCAACCTTATATTTATAAGCGGCCTCTTCCATAAATCCATCCAATTTCTCAGATGAACCAGGCTCAAGGGATTCAAAAAGCAGTTTGAGAGATCTGTAATCAGCTGGAACATCCATTTCCCCATTCTCCCAGTAGATTCTGTATGATGGATCAAGCCTGATTAATTCGTAAAAATCTGAAGTCTTACTGCCAAAAGATGCAAAATATCTGTCAAACACATCAGGCATCCAATACCAGCTAGGCCCCATATCAAAAGTGAAACCATTCTCTTTGAAATGTCGGGCTCTTCCTCCAGGTTGGTCATGTTTTTCTACAACAGTAACATCCCATCCTAATTTTGCAAGAAAAGATGCAGCAGAGAGACCAGCAAACCCTGCACCTACAACAACCACTTTTTGAGACACCAATAAAGATTTAGAATTTATTCAGTTCTGATTTCAACAACCTGCGGGCGAAATGAATCCTGCTTTTGATAGTGCCTAGCGGTTCATTCAACATATCAGCAATTTCATGGTATTTGTACCCTTCAAAATACAACATGAAAGGCTGCCTGAAAATACTAGGCAATTCATAGATTGCCTTATTTATATCTTTGATGCGAATTGTTGCTTCTGCTCCATTGGGAACGGCAGCTTGATTGTGGTCCAGCAAAAACTCATTGGGTGTACTGTCGAAAATGGTATTTTGCTTTGATTTTCTTCTGTAATTGTTTATAAATATGTTACGCATGATCGTATAAAGCCATGCCTTTATATTTGTACCTACACTGTACTTTTCCTGATTGGATAATGCCCTGAACATGGTTTCCTGAAGCAAATCTTTTGCAGACTCCTGATCTTTCGTCAATGTCACTGCAAAAGGACGCAGGTATTCTGAATTTTGGAGCAAGAGCTGATTGAATTCCTGGGTTGACATGTTCTTTTGTTTAAATAATTAATAATCAAATTTAAACAAAATTGGCAGATAGCGAAGGATTTTTGTTTAATTTTTTTAAAATATCTTTAAACAGTTTTAATGTCTTGATTATCAATCCTATAGAAGCATTAGTTCAAAGAATAATGCCAATAAATTAAACAAGATTGGTTATGAATTCTGTAACTTCCTGCAAGGATTTCTTGAAATGAATTTGCGCAGGAATCTTTTTCTCATAAGTTGCTGCAAGCCTTCCTGATATAATCAAAGGGATATTGCCGAACCTTTTGAGTGACTGGTGGATGAACTTATCGAAGTTGAATACACTTGATACAGAAGTGAGGTGGGTATATATAAAATCTGGATTTTTATATTTCGCAACATATTCAACATCGTCCATAGGCACATTGGATCCAAGATACAATACGCGCAGTCCCCTACTTTTGAGTAAATACTGTATAAAAAGTAGGCCCAACTCGTGATACTCTCCCTCTGGAAGAAAAAGCAGTCCTGTTTTTTTAAGTTGGAAGATGGGGTTTACTGCTTCAGTTCCAACAATTAGTTTTTGTCTGATAATATTGGAAACCAAGTGTTCCTGAGCTGGGTTTATGTGACCTGTGATCCACAAAACACCGATTCTTTCCATAAAAGGAAATATAATCTGGTGTATCGTTTTTTCAATCCCTTTCGCTCGGATATACTCCTCAAGACTATCTTCAAAACCTTCAAGATTCATATCCACCATTGCCTGAATGAGGGCATTGACTATACGTTCTTGTTGTGCATGTATGTTATTGATGCTTAAAATCTTATTCTTCATGTCCTCATCACCCATGCGATCAATGTGGGATATTTTGAACCCATACTTATTGAGGAGAGAAATATTAAGAATTTTCTTTAACTCTTCATTATTGTAATAACGAATGTTGGTGTCAGTCCTCTGGGGTTTAAGGAAATTGTAACGCTGCTCCCAAATACGGATGGTGTGGGCTTTGATGCCAGTAAGATTCTCAAGATCTTTTATGGTAAATGCGTTCATTCTGCTAATAACGTAAATTTAGGGGGAATGTTCAGTTTATCAGACTTGGGTAATCTGCGTAAAATCAGCAACGGATCAATTTCAAAGCTTAAAAATTTAAATAATTGATACAAAATATACGAAAATGACAAAAAGGAAGACTCTTGTTGAATTTTGTTAGAGATAATGGTCCAAAGAATCAACAAATAAAAAAGCCCTTTTTAACAAAAAAGGGCGAAAATTTTTTAAAATATTTTAAATTTTTATCTCAAATGCTTCTCTTTGGCGCTTTCCAGGGCTTTTGCAAGCGACTTTGTTAACTTTAAATCCTGTAAAGCTGCAAGATGACGTTCGTGGTGGAGGTCAGTTCCAAGCAAGTCAATCATACCCTGTTCTGCCATCCATTCAGCTGCTTTTCTTACATGCGGACCATAATAATTGGAAAAAGACAATAAATTGGCTTGGAAAATGAGTCCGGCATCATGCAATTCCTCTAATGCTTTGCGTTGCGTATGGTAAAAATTGTAACGTTCTGGATGTGCGAAAACAGGCTGATATCCCTGTAACTGCATTTCAAAAAAAACTTCCTTCAGTTGCATTGGGGGCTGGATGAAGGAAATTTCAACAAGTACCCAGTTGTCCCGGATACACAATAACGGATCTTTATCTTTTAACAATTGCTCAAAATTGCCATCAATCAGGTATTCGGCTGCAATGTTTACCTTATTTTGAATGCCTGCACCATGTAATGCGTTAATGAGGCATTCTGAGCCTGCTGAAATTGATTTTTTGTCATTTCTCCAAATATCCTCCATTACATGTGGAGTTGCAGTAAACTCTTTGTAACCGAGCTCTATGAGGCCGTTCACAAGTTTTACTGAAATCTCACTGTCACCTGCCCCATCGTCAATGCCCGGTATAATATGGGAATGAACATCAGTTGATAACTCATGAAATGGGAATAAGGAAGAAGTCTTTTTTCTGAAAAAAGAAAACACATGTATTAATTAAGGATGAGTAACAACTGACTGATATTCATTGTAAACTTTTTCAAGGCCTTCACGCAAACTGATTTTGTATGTCCAACCCAACCCTGTTAACTTGGATACATCCATTAGTTTTCGAGGTGTACCATCTGGTTTTGATGAATCATAGACCATTTCACCAGTAAAACCAACCACATCCCGCACCATGATGGCCAATTCAGTAATAGTCAAGTCTATCCCAGTGCCAATGTTAACAATACCAGCTTCATTATAATTATGCATCAGGTAAACACAAGCATCAGCTAAGTCATCAGCATGTAAAAACTCCCTTCGTGGCGTCCCGCTTCCCCATATTACAACTTCTTTGGCACCTGAAATTTTTGCTTCATGGAACTTACGGATGAATGTTGGTAAAACATGTGCATTTTCCAGATCATAATTATCATTAGGACCGTAAAGATTGGTTGGCATCACTGATATGAAATTACAGCCATACTGATCTCTATAGGCATCGCACAACTTAATTCCGGCAATCTTTGCAATGGCATAAGGTTCATTGGTATATTCAAGCGGACCGCTCAATAAATACTCTTCTTTAAGGGGCTGTGGGGCCATCTTGGGATAAATACAGGATGAACCCAGGAATAATAATTTTTTCACCCCAGTTGCAAAGGCAGAATGAATAACATTATTCTGAATCATCAAGTTCTCATACAAGAATTGACCCCTGTATGTGTTATTTGCATGAATACCGCCAACCCTCGCTGCAGCAAGAAAAACATATGCGGGCCTTTCTATCTCAAAAAACTCATTGACTGCTTCCTGCGTCCGCAGGTCAAGCTGAGCAGAAGTTCTGGTCAGAATATTTTCATATCCAAGATCAACAAGATTTCGGTGTATTGCAGAACCAACCATACCTCGATGACCGGCTATGTAAATTTTATCAAACTTATTCATGCGCATCATTCACTATAAAACCGGAATCTTTGAGCAGCTTCTCCTTTTTAAACAACTCCACGTCACTTTCAACCATGTCTTTAACCAGCATTGGAAGGTCATACTTGGGCTTCCAATCAAGCTTGGTCATTGCCTTGGTAGGATCACCAATCAACAAATCAACCTCAGTTGGTCTGAAATATGTAGGATCAACTGCAACTACTTCCTTTCCAGTTGGAACCTGAAAATCTGGATTATTAGAACCTGTCACATACCCTTTCTCATCAACCCCTTGTCCCCTGAATTCGAGCGTTATTCCAACTTCTGCGAAAGCCATCCTGATAAAATCACGCACAGGGGTTGTTATTCCTGTTGCAATAACATAATCCTCAGGCTTATCTTGTTGCAGTATTCTCCACATAGCCTCAACATAATCCTTGGCGTGACCCCAATCTCTTCTGGCATCCAGATTTCCGAGGTATATCTTATCCTGCATGCCTAAAGCTATTTTGGCAACACCTCTTGTTATCTTTCTGGTAACAAAAGTTTCACCACGAAGCGGACTTTCATGATTAAATAAAATACCATTTACAGCAAACATGTTATACGCCTCTCTGTAATTTACGGTTATCCAATAGGCATATAACTTAGCCACTCCGTATGGAGAACGCGGGTAAAAAGGTGTTGTTTCCTTCTGTGGAACTTCCTGAACCAACCCATACAATTCAGAAGTAGAAGCCTGATAAATCTTGGTTTTCGCTGTTAGTCCCAATAGCCTAACTGCCTCAAGAATTCTCAGAGTACCTATACCATCAGCATTTGCGGTATACTCGGGAGTGTCAAAACTAACCTTAACGTGGCTCATTGCTGCCAGGTTATAAATCTCATCAGGTTGTGTTTCCTGGATGATTCTGATCAAATTGGTAGAGTCCGTAAGATCGCCATAATGCAGTGTAAGCTTTATGCCTTTTTCATGAGGATCTTGATAAAGATGATCGATTCTGGCAGTATTAAAAAGGGAAGATCTGCGTTTAATACCATGTACAACATATCCCTTATTCAGCAATAATTCTGTGAGATATGCCCCATCTTGGCCATTTACACCCGTAACCAATGCTACTTTTGCCATTTAAAAATAAATTGTTTTAATTTAGTTAGCGGCTTCAAAATTAAGGTAAATAAATGAGGTTTAAGTCCATTCACTTCCCATGCTTTCCTATCTTCCATATTTGCAATAAGTCTAGATCGCAAACTATAATTACTTAAACCTCCGGATCTCATAACTACAAGCAGACTATCAAGGTACCTCACATCTGACTTATATTTTAGCATTAAACGTAACATCATCTCATAATCTGCTGCAATACTTAAACGTGTATCAAATAACCCATATTGTGAATACAAATTGCGATCTACAAAAAAAGTGGGATGTGGTGGACTCCATCCTCTATAAAAAGCCTCCCTGTTGTATTTGCCTGCTCGCCACATGCGCGTAACTTTTGACAAGTCCTTTTTTTCTACATAAACCAAGTTACCGTATAATGCTTGGCAAGAGGTCTGAAGAAATACGCCTGCAACTTTAGCTATCACATTATTATCAACATAAAAATCATCTGCATTCAAAATCCCAACTATCTCGCCGGTGGCCAGAGCAATCCCCTTATTCATGGCATGATATAAACCTTCATCTTTTTCTGAAATCACCCGGGAAATATGTGGATACGCAGCAACAATTTCAAGCGTATTGTCATCAGAAAGTCCGTCTACTACAATATGTTCAATATTAGGCCATGTCTGATTGGCAACACTTTCAAGTGTATCCTTGATGGTATCTGCAGCATTCCTGCACACGGTAATGATAGAAATCTTCAAAATCGTTTTCGTTTTATGATTGCCGGATTACCTTGATATACCATATTTGATTCCATGTCTGTTGTAACAACGGAACCTGCCGAAAGAACCGCTTGCTGAGCTGCATGAACACCCGGACAAACAACTGAACATGCTCCAATCCAAACACCGTCTGAAATAACAACTGGTTTAGCTATAAGCTCAAAATCAGGAGAGGTGAAATTATGGTTCCCCGTACAAATAAACGCTCCCTGTGAAATGCAACTGTTACTGCCAATTGTTACCTGCGCCAAGTTGTCTATCCAGCAATTCTCTCCTAACCAAACATGATCACCCATAACAAGCTTCCATGGGAATTTGATTATCACACCTGGTCTTATACGTGGAGCTTTACCAATCTTTGCTCCAAAAAGCACTAATACCATTTTTCTGAAAC